>DATDFH010000570.1:0-8188 GCA_036522715.1 Verrucomicrobiia bacterium | reverse complement strand
AGTCGCGCGGCTTCAGCAGGTCGTTGCGCGTCTGGAGATACCGCGGATTCTTCGACGGCTTGCCGTCCACGATCCGCGGATGCGCTGTTGAAACGAAATACGGCGGCCCGTCGCTCGCCGCGGCGTCGCGCAGCAAGTGTTGCATCGGCTCGGTGAATTTGTCGAAGCCGATGGCGTCCTCGATCAACTCGCGCGCCTGTCCGCGCGTGAGCGGCTCGTAGTTGGAGAAGAAATTCCCCGGCTGCGCGAAGTCCGCCTCGGTGACCTTGTCGTAGCCGCGATGGATTGCGTCGTCGGGCCGCTGGAAGAGGCGATACTCGCAGTTGCGGACAAATTTCACGGAGGCGTTGCCGTACTCAGGATTGAGATGCGCGAGCGCCTCGGCCGGCACCACGACCGATGCGGTGATGTCGTCCTCGACCTGCAACTTCACCGCCGGCAGGAAATCCTTGCGCAGGCCAAACACGCGCCACGAGCCGTCGGTGTCGAAGCCCACGCGCAGGTAGTTGGTGACGAGCTTGCGGTTGTCGAGCTTGAGTTCGTTGCCGGGGACGCCGTTGATGATGTCCACGCTGAAATGCTCGCGCCACTCGTCGCCCCACGCAGGCTTGTAGAATCGCTTCAGCACAAAGACGAGCTCCTTGAGGTATTGCGGGATGCCGCTGAGCCACTCGTTGAACTCGTCCGAGTATTCGCCCGAGGGCGTGAGCAGCTTGATCACCGAACCGAGCGAACGTTCCGGGCTGAGAATCGCGCGCTGGTCCTGGCCGTTGCGCGCCGGGTCGCGGAAGCGGTTCGAACAATCGCGTTTCACGAGGCGGCCGATGAAATCCAACTCGCGCTTGATATCGGCCACGAACACCGGCCCCTGGATGATCGCGTCGGTGATCGGCTTGGAGATTTCCGATTTGCCGCCGCCGGAAACGGTGCACGGTTTGTGGCAGAGCGTCGGCTCGGCGACGGTGCCGACCAGCCGCCACACACGGCCGCCCGGCGGTTTCTCCATCTGGATCTTGTAGCCCGACGGGCGGACGTAGGTCGTGCCTGCGAGCAGCTTGATCGACTGCGGGCCCCGGTCGTTGGTCCAGTTCACCGTCTGGTCGCGCAGGTCGAAGTGAACGTCCTCGGGAACGTAGATGATGTCGGGGAACCGCTTGTCCACGGCGTAGCCCTCGGGCTTGAGGTCCATCGACGCGCCGTGAGTCTGAACCATCTCGGCAAACGTGTGCCCCATCGGGCGCACGTGCAGTTCGCCGCTGAACTCCCAGCCGAGATCGTAACTCGGAAACACCAGCGCGCCGCCGGCGTGTTCCTCCTCGCAAAGCCCAAAGAGGTTCGCCGAGAAACTGATCTGCGTTTTGACCTCCTTCTTGCAGTAACCGAAATAGTTGTCGGCGATGACCGTGACGATGACGCCGCGCGCGTCACGGGCGGTGAGCTTGAAGGCGTTGCCGCCGTTGTAGCGCTCGTCCTCGCGCTGCCAGCACATGCCGTCGAGGCGCTGGCGTTCGGTGGCGGCATCGAAATGCGGCAGGCCGGCGTCCTTTTTGGTGACGCGCGTGAGGTGCGGGGCGAGCACGACGCAGCCCGTGTGGCCGGTCCAGTGTTCGACATCGAGGCCCGCGTCGTTCTCCGGCAGGAACGGATCGCCCGCATTGCCGAAGATGCTTTCGACGAAGTCGAGGTTGCTCACCAGATTGCCCGGCACGAAGAAGCGCGTCTCCATCGACTTCTCCGGCGTGTAGCCCGGCACTTCGGGGCAGACGATTGGCCGCAACAGCAGCGACACGAAACATTCCGCCGGCTCCGATTGCGTGGCGGTGTAGGGCAGGCGCAGCAAATCGCGCGGTGGCTCGAAAGCGCGTCGGAGCAGTTGCGCGAAGACAGCCTTTGGCACCGCGAGTTTGTCGTCGGGAATCGGCAGACCGCCCTCGGCGATGTGGAAGCTGCCCGCGGTCGTGCGGCGGTCGCTCTTGGGATTGTGCAGCACGCCGTTGCGGACGCGGTAGGAGTTGATGATGTCGGAGGCGAATTCGTCCCGGTCCGGCGGCAGCGACATCGCGCGCGCCAGTCCGTGGCGATCGAGCACGAGCGTGCGCGCCAGCAGGTGGACGCGCTGCCCGCCGCCCGGGACGTTGCACTCGCGGAGGTAATCATCGAGGAACGTCTGGATGCGCTGGTCCGCCGGGCAGAGATGGTCGGCGAGCAGCCGCTCCGTCTCGCGCTGGTGGGAGAGGAACGCGGCGACCACTTCGATCAACTCGGGATCGCTGGACTGTGGCAGCGGGTGCCCGAGGGCGGCGAGCTTGAGGTTGATGAGCCGGTGCCGACGCGTCTCCTCCGCCGCGGAGTGGTCCGCGCCGAGGCCGATGGTTCTGGACAAGTTCGTCTGCACGTTGCCGCGCCGGTTTTTTCCTTCAAGCCCGCGCGAGCATAGGGCGGCACAGCGGCGTGGCAAGCGCGGAGCGGCGCGGACGCCGCATTGGTGGGGAAATGTTTTCAACTTGCGACGAGAACCGATGAGCTTCCGTACAGCCCGGATTGCGCACGACGACTTGCATCGATTGAAAACCTCCACCACTCTCGTCGCACCGTCATTTCCATGCTCATGTACCGACTTGCTCTCGCCCTCGCTGCTCTGCTCACGCTCGTCACGGACGCGGCGGCCGCGGAACCCACCGCGAATTTCCGAATCCAACTCGACACCGTCACCAAGGGTTACGACGGCAAGTATTGCTGGACGCAGGCCCGGCCGGGCGCCATCCCGCGGCGTGGTCAGCCGCCGATTGTCGTCATCACGATGCAACGCCTGCTCGTCACCGGCAGCGATGTTTACTACGCGATCAACGACATGCGATCGGATGACTTGGGCAAAACCTGGAGCGGACCGGTAGAGCACGACGACACGCTTGGAAGGCGCAAGGAGGCGGGCGGCATCGAAGTCGTTCCCTGCGACTTCTGGCCGAAATGGCACGCGAAGTCCGGCAAGCTCCTCGGCACCGGCCACACCGTGCGCTACAACAGCGACAAAGGCCCGATGCGCGAGCGCCGGCGCGAAACCCCCTACTCAGTTTACGATCCGGCGACGCGCACGTGGTCGTCGTGGGATGTGCTTCAAGTGCCGCCAGGCGAGCTGGCCTACAACTCCGGCGCGGGTTGTACGCAGCGGCTCGATTTGCCGAATGGCGACATCCTGCTGCCAGTGTACTTCAAGGCGGAAAAGATTCCGTTCGAGCATGTGATGGTGCTGCGCTGCGGTTTCGACGGGAGAAAGCTCACTCTGCTCGAACAGGGGAACAAACTCAGCCGGAACACCAAGCGGGGTTTTGCCGAGCCGTCACTCACGCGCTTTCAAGGGAAGTTTTGCCTGACGATCCGCCACGACGATGCGAGCTACGTGGCGACGAGCAACGACGGCTTGCACTTCGATGAGCCGCGCCAGTGGCTTTGGGACGACGGCACCGAACTCGGCAGCTACAACACGCAGACGCACTGGGTGACGCACAGCGACGCGCTGTTCCTCGTCTATACCCGGCGCGGCGCGAACAACGATCACGTTTTCCGCCACCGGGCGCCGTTGTTCATCGCCGAGGTGAATCCGAAAACTTTGCGCGTCCTGCGCGCGACCGAGCGTGTGCTGCTGCCGGAGAAAGGCGCACGCTACGGAAACTTCGGCGTGTGCGACGTGAGCGAGCGGGAGACATGGGTCGTGGACACCGAGTGGATGCAGAAGCCCGGTCCGGACATCATCATTCCCGTGAACAACAAGTGGGGCGCCGAAGGCCGCGTCTATGCCGCGCGGATCATTTGGGAGAAGCCGAACAAGGACTGGGACAAGCGGTAGCTCGCGTGCAGGAGCCGAAGGAACGACGTTCACTTCGTCACGCATCGGCGGAGTGTGAGCCTCCGAACGCGGGCTCCTGCGCACTTCTGACTGCGTTCGTTGACACGCCCCGGCGCGGCTCTTAGTTTGGCCGCGCATGTTCGAACTCGTCTCCAGCTACGCGCCTGCTGGCGATCAGCCCAAGGCCATCGCGCAGTTGACCGGGGGCCTGTTAAACGGCGCGAAACACCAGGTGCTCCTGGGTGTCACCGGCTCGGGCAAGACGTTCACGATGGCGAACGTGATCCGGAACGTGAACCGGCCGGTGCTCGTGCTCTCGCACAACAAGACCCTCGCCGCGCAGCTCTACGCCGAGTTCAAAAGCTTCTTTCCGCACAACGCTGTCGAATACTTCGTCAGCTACTTCGATTACTACCAGCCCGAGGCCTACATCCCGCGCACGGACACGTTCATCGAGAAGGATTCGAGCATCAACGAGGAGATCGAGCGGATGCGGCTCTCGACGATGAGCAGCCTCTTTGCGCGGCGCGATGTGATCGTGGTGGCGAGCGTGTCGTGCATCTACGGCATCGGCAGCCGCGAGGATTACGAGGCGATGCTCGTCCACCTGCACACCGGCCAGGAGATATCGCGCGACCAGCTCCTGATGAAGCTGGTGGACATGCAATACAGCCGCAACGACGTCGCCTTCGAGCGCAGCCAGTTCCGCGTGCGCGGCGACACGGTGGAGGTGAACCTCGCCTACGCCGAGGACGCGTTGCGCATTGAGTTGTTCGGCGACCAGATCGAGCGACTCACGCGCTTCGAACCGTTGACGGGCGAAAAGACGGCGACGCTTGAATCGTGCACGATCTTTCCCGGCAAACAATTCGTTACGCCCGGCGACAAGATCAAACGCGCGCTCATCACGATCCGCGAGGAATTGGGCGAGCGCGTGGCGTGGTTCGAGAAGAACGGCAAGCTGCTCGAAGCCCAGCGCATCAAGATGCGCACCGAGTACGACCTCGAAATGCTCGAAGAGATGGGCGTCTGTTCTGGCATCGAGAATTACTCGCGCCACATCAGCGGCCGCCCAACTGGCTCAAGGCCGTGCACGTTGATGGAGTTTTTCCCGAAGGATTACCTGCTCGTGATTGACGAATGCCACGCCACGGTGCCGCAGATCGGCGGTATGTACGCCGGCGACCGTTCGCGCAAGACGGTGCTGGTCGAGCACGGCTTCCGCCTGCCGAGCGCGCTCGACAACCGCCCGCTGAACTTTGACGAGTTCAAGGCGATGCAGTTCCAGACGGTCTATGCCAGCGCCACGCCCTCGGCTTACGAGGTCGAACTTGCGAAGGGCCAGGTTGCCGAACTAGTCGTGCGCCCGACCGGACTCGTGGACCCCGAGATCGTCATCAAGCCGCTCGGTGGCCAGATCGACGACCTCATCAACGAAGCCCGCGACCGCGTCGAGCTGAAGGAGCGCGTGCTCGTGACCACACTTACCAAACGCACTGCGGAAGAACTCACCGATTACCTGCGCGACATCGGCATCAACGTCCGCTATCTGCACAGCGAGATCGACGCGATCGAGCGCGTGGAGATCTTGCGCGCGCTGCGCAAGGGCGAGTTCGACGTGCTCGTCGGCATCAACCTCCTCCGCGAGGGCCTGGACCTGCCGGAAGTTTCGCTCGTCGCCATCCTCGACGCGGACAAGGAAGGTTATTTGCGCAGCACCACGAGCCTGATCCAGACGGCGGGCCGCGCCGCGCGCCACCTCAACGGCAAGGTCATCCTCTACGCCGACGTGATGACGAACAGCATTCAAAAGTTTCTTGCCGTCTCGAAGTATCGCCGCGAGAAGCAACTCGCCTACAACACCGAACACGGCATCACCCCGCGGAGTGTCATCCGCGCCATCGAGGAGAGTCTGACGAAGGACGCAATGGGCCGCGCGACGCACAACGCCGCGGAGATGATCCTCAACGAAACCGCCGGCGGGAATTTCGATGTGACCGAAACAATCCGCCAGCTTGAGGAGGAAATGCTCGAAGCCGCGAACAACCTGGAGTTCGAGAAGGCCGCGCTCTTGCGCGATCAGATCAACGAACTCAAGCGCAGCACCGGCGACGCTGGCGGCGCTTCCGGCAAGCCGCGTTCCATGAGCTACCACAAGGGCGGCAAGGGGCGCGGGCGTGGACGAAATGCGGTCCGGGCGTAACGCGAACCTTCATGCGACAGATCGGCAGCCTGCCCACCGAGCCACTCGCGCGTCTCTTTGGCGATTTCCTTTTCGCGCACGGCATCCGTAACGAAGTCGAAGCGGACCATGATAGTTCGTGGCGGGGTTGGATTTCCGGCCGGCTTGGTCAGCGCACGGGCGGGTAATCCGCAGCCCTGCGGATCAACCTCTAACAGGGCTGTGTCCTCGAAGTCGTTTCAAATCGACTCGGCCGGGCTTGCGCAAGTTCCTTCGGCCTAGTGAGTTCTAGCGATTGCAGATGCTTGCGCTCGTGTCCAGCCGGCTAGGATTTATCCCTATCCAAACGCCGGCCGAAAGTTCTTGTCGCCCTCTTTGCGGCCGCCTAGGCTCGTCATCGGTCGGAATCACGATTGATCGAAAACGTAATGCTGGGGAAAGACGTATGAAATCGATTAAGAAACTGCCGTGCTGTCTGTCGCGCCGCGTCTCCCGCGGTTTCACCCTGATTGAACTCCTGGTGGTCATCGCGATCATCGGGATATTGGCGGCACTGCTGTTTCCCGCCCTCGGCGGGGCGAAGCGAAGCACCAAGATCAACTTCGCGAAGCTGGAGATGTCCCGCATGATCGCGGCGATCAACTCCTTCAAGCTCGAATACAACCGGATGCCGGTCTCGCAGCAGGCGATGGCGTCGCTGACACCGAGTTGTCCAGATTTCACGTTCGGGACCGTGTTGCCCAGCGGCACCCTCTTGGATCCGAACTACCTCCGCATCATCAGCACCGGCAACAATCGCAGCTACCAGAACTGCAATTCCGAACCGGTCACGATCCTGCGCGATCTCGATCTCGCCCCGAACAGCAACTTCATGTACAACCCGCGGCGGCACCGCTTTTTCAACGCGAAGGATGTTTCCGGCGTTGCCCCATCTGGAGTCGGGTCGGACGGCGCGTTGCGTGACCCGTGGGGCAACCCCTACATCGTGACCGTGGATTGCAGCTTCGACGACAAGTGTCAGGATGGCTTCTACTACCCGCTTACCAAGGGCGCCACGAATGTCCCGGCCGACCTGATCGTGACGACGCCTGCGATGATCTGGTCCTTCGGCCCCGACGGGAAGGCCAATGCGTCGCGGTCCGTCGGCTACAAGGGTGGCGAGAACGCCGATAACATTCTGAGTTGGGAGTAAGGCGCGCGAAACGTCGGCCCGCTTGCGGGCAGCGATTGTCCCGCGACCGTTTTCCGGTCGTTGACAAACCCCTTCAAACCGCTACGGTTGCCGCCCTGATTTAAGAAAAACCTATGCCGAACACCAAGTCCGCCGTACGCCGCATGCACAACAGCGCGCGCCGTCACCTCGTCAATCGCAGCGCCCTCTCCCGCATCAAGACTCTCGAAGTCACGTACCGCGACCTGCTGGGCAAGGGCCAGAAGGACGCCTCCCAGACCGCGTTCCGCGACGTTGTCTCCGCCCTCGACAAGGCCGCCAAGACTGGCGTGATCCCGCGCGCGCGGGCCGACCGCAAGAAGTCGCGTCTCGCGGTGCTGCTCGGCACCGCCAAATAGGCTGATTGATTTCTCCGCCGGTGCCCGGGGCGCGTTCGCTCAGGCGCCGGCTTCTTTTTCCCCTGAGGCGGGCTTTGACTTTCCGTGGCGCAACGCGTCGAGCGCCGCCTGCGCGGCCAGGCTCTCCGCTTCCTTCTTGCTGCTCCCGGCGCCGCGGCCCAGTTCGTTTCCCTGGTGCGACACGGACACCTCGAAATTGCGCGCGTGGTCCGGGCCGGTGACGGATTCGACGCGATACACAATCGGGTCCGTGGACCTCGCTTGGACCAGCTCCTGCAACTCGCCCTTCGGGTTGAGCAGGCTGGGAAGCGCTTCGAACTCGCCGTACTCGTCCTTGAACTCGCGCAGGATGAAATCCCGGGCCGCCTCGAAGCCGGCGTCGAGGTAGATCGCCCCGATCAGCGCCTCGTACCCGTCCGCCAGCGCGCCGTCGCGTTTGCGTCCGCCGCTGGATTCCTCGCCGCGGCTGAGAATCAGGAACGGGCCGAGATCGATCTTGCGCGCCTGCGCGGCGAGGCTGCGCGTGTTGGCCAGTTGCGCGCGGGCCTTGGTGAGTTCGCCTTCGTCGAGCGTCGGAAATTTGTCATAGAGCG
>DATDFH010000569.1:0-3601 GCA_036522715.1 Verrucomicrobiia bacterium | reverse complement strand
ATGGGTTTGGCGGTGAGGGCGGGGAATTTCGAGTCGCGAATGTCGAAGGAATTCCAAATTCCGAGGTCGAGAATGCGGATTGCGGCCGGCTTGGTTTCCGGATTCGCGCTTCGCGCAGGAACTTCACGGCGGGGAAGGCGGATCAGGTGGCGGGGCGAACGGATTGGCCGCCGTGGCCGGCAACGCGTCGCTCACGCGCGGCAGCCGCCATGCACCACCGGCCACATACGTCAGCCCGATGAGAAAATGCGCGGCAAAATACATGGCGAGTTCAAATAGATTCAGCCGTCCCAGACCGTAGAAGAAAATCACCGTGCCGAGAAACATCGCACCTGGCGGCAGCGCGATGAAGACCACCCGGCAGCACCCGCCGAGCGTGACATCGCGATCGAGATAAAAGGTCGCCAGCCGCAACGGCAGTGATCCGACCACGGCGACCAACGTCCAACTGGCGAGCAGGAAGACGATCGCGCCAAGAAAAACTCCCCACAGGACGAACGGCCGCCACGCGCCCCATGAGGGCACCAGGTCTGACCGGTTAAGCGCGATGATCCAGCCTTCGGGATACGGCCGCGCCCAGCAGCCGAGCGCACCGCACAATCGGAATTCATCGCGACGCAATTCCACACGCAGGTCGGCTTCGTGTCCGAATGCGCCTTCGCCTTCGACATCCACCACCAGTTGGAGCAACGAAGTTTCGGCGAGCACGCGCGGAGTCGCCGATGGCCATCGAAGCTGCCGGCCGCGGATTTCGCCGGCATCGGGAAGCTGCTCCACGGCGGCGTCGATCGTTGGGAGCCAGCCGAAGTCGAACGCAGCGAAGACGAGCAGTGCCACGACGACCGCCATTGCGAGTGCGGCCAATAACGTCCGCATGAATGTCGCCCGTGCAAACGCCGCCACGCCGCCGAAGGTGAACGGCTGCCAGGCCGGGCGCGGTGCGGCTTCGGATTGCGTCATGTTCGGCGTGAGCTTACGCCGGAACGCACGGTCGAGTTAAGCCGGAATTCCTGGCTTCAATGTTTCGCCGTGCCCTCGATCCACTTGACCGAGTGGTCGCCGGTGACGGCGATGGTCTCGGGCGGGGAGTTGATCTTGAAGAACGACCACGGGCCGGGGAGGAAGGGATACTTCTCGATCACGCGCTCATCAATCTCGATGCCGAGCCCGGGCTTCTTCGGCACGTGCAAGTGGCCGCGCTCGATGTGCAGTGGCTCGGCGAGGATTTCATCCGCAGCGGGGAACGGATACATGCCGGGGCGGCCGTTGTCCGAGTAGCACGGATACTCCAGCCACTCGACGACGCTCTCGTCCCAACAGATTCCACTGTGCGCGGCGGCAAGGACTTCGAGAGTCGTGCCCCAACTGTGAAAGGCAAAGCGCAGCTTCGCCTTCGCGCACTGCTCGAAGATGCGCCGGCCCATCTCGAAGCCGCCCTGGCAACACACGTCGGCCTGGATGAAGTTGGTAACACCGCTCTCAATGCGGGTTTTGCTGCTGCTAAGGCGTTTGATCAAGTCGGCGAATCCCTCCTCGGTCTGCTCGTGCTCGCCGCAAGCAATGGTCACGGGGCTGATACAATCGAGCACTTCATAATCAGCGTGGTTTTCAGGAGGAAGCGGCTCTTCGAGCCAGACCGGATTGAATGACGCCATGGCTATTGCCAAACGGGCCACTTGTCCGATCGAATAATTTTTGTCGCCCATGCGCCACCAACTGTGCGCGTCAATCATTAGGCCGAAATTGGGACCGGTCGCCTCACGCATCAGCTTCACCGTGCGCGTGTCCTCGTCGGGGCCGAGCGCGGGGCGCATCTTGTAGGCGGGGAAACCCATACCCTTCACGGCGGCGGCTTCCTCGGCGTATTTCTCCGGCGCCATATACATCCCCGCGCTGCCGTAGAGCTTGATGCGGTCGCGCTTGCGCCCGCCGATGAGTTCGGAGATGGGCAGGCCGGCATCCTTGCCCGCAATGTCCATCAGCGCGATCTCGACGGCGCGGTAAGTCTTGGTGAGTTCGAGTGGACCGGTGAAGTTGAACGTTCGCCAGTGCCGCGGGTCCTTGCCCGCGAGGAACGGCGCGATGTGCTCGCGAATCTCCGCCGCCGCGCGCTCGTGTGCCGGGCCGGGCGCGTAACCGGTCAGCCCCTTGTCCGTGCGCACGCGGATGAGCATGGCGTCGCGCTTGAGGATCGTTCGCTCGCCATTCCAAAACGGCAGCCGCAACGGTTCCGGCAGCGCACACGAGAGGAGCAGACCTTCAACGGCGGTGATTTTCATCGCGCCGTGTGTAGCCGTGGGGCGCAGCGTGGTCGAGGAGAGTTTTCTTCACGTCGTAGCAGTCGAGGTAACGAGACTCACTTTGATCGGATGTCGAAAGCCGTCGTTGCTCCCAGAGTAGATGGAGTCTCGTTACCTCGCCTGCTACTGGGAGGCGGGTTGCGGCCACACCCAGTCACCCTTCGTGAAATCCACCCGTGCATTCTTTTCGTCGATGAACGCGGGCACGCCACCGTCATCCACACGATCCCAGCCGGTCGCGTAGAGCTTGAATTTTCCATCCGCTGTCTGCGCGAAACGGAGCGGCTCGCCAGTGATGACGTCACGTGGCAATCCACCGCCGGGCAAAACGGCGGTATCGAGCGCGTCGAGCGTCTCTGGCAGCGTGCCGTGCTTGAGCCGGTGGCGTTCGAGCGCGATGGCGCTGCGCGCGAGGTCCACGGTGGCCTGCATCGAGGCGCAGCGTTCGATCGGCTTTGCGGCGGCGGGCATGAACAACACCGCCAGAAAATAGTGAGGATGCCGCCATACCTCTGGCTTGATTTTGATCACCCATGCCTCGACTGCCTTCGCCTCTTCGGGCAGGAACCGTCGCGCGGCGGGGTCCGCAGCCTTGACGAGCTGGCCATAGAGGCGGCCCATGACGACTTTATTCTGATCAAACCAGCCTTTGGGAAACAGGCGCAGCGGCGACGGGCCGGTGGGCAGGCCGCCCTTGCCCATGTCGTGGATGATTCCCCAATAAAGGTCCGGCTGATCGCGCAGCACGTCCATGCCGGGAAACAGGAGGATGTTCCGCTCGCCGCGAAATGCCTGCTGATGGTTGGCCGCGAGGTTGATCGGCGCGAGGCGCTGCTCGAACGCTGCGAGTTGCGCGTCGCTCCACTGGTGGCGGGCGAGTCCCTCCCACAGCGGCGCCATTGCCATCTCCAGCAATGCCACGTTCACGAGCTGGGAAATGAGGCACGGTTCGCCGGCAATCGCACTCCCGAGCCGCAAGGTGAGCAGAGTGTCGTCCAACGCCGCGTCGGTGCGGCCCAGCGACAATTCGGCGAGCGCGCGGTATTGCAGCATCTCCCCGAAATGACGCAGCGGCTGCAAATGCGGCAACAGCGCGGCGATGCCGTCCTCCCAGTTGATGGGAAAGCGGCTGTGCGGCCGGGCGGCGGCGGCGCGCAACGCGTTCAGTTCCGGATCAAATTTCCCCAACGCGACCAGCACATCTTCGCCGGGTTTGCCCGGCTGCGGGTGCGAGGGGAAATTGGTGTCGCCGCGGTAATGCGCCTGCAGGGCGGCGAGGGCGGCGAACCTGCCCTGCCGCC
>DATDFH010000568.1:0-2712 GCA_036522715.1 Verrucomicrobiia bacterium | reverse complement strand
CTTCGGCGATGTCGAGGGCGACATTCGGCCAACGCTTTTCATTCACAAGCGGTGTGCGCGGCTGATTGAAACGCTGCCGGCGCTGCAACACGATCCGAACCGGCCCGAGGACGTGTTGAAGGTGGACGCTGATGAGGAGGGCGTCGGCGGCGACGATGCCGCGGACGCCCTGCGGTATCTCGTGGCGACGAAGTCGCGAGCAATTTCCCAAAGGAAATTGCGGGGTCTTTGAAACCCGCGCGCCTGACATTTCAAAACCAGCGGAGCGACAAGCAGGCTGAATGACGGCGCGGTTGCTTGGCAGCGTCAGCAAGCAACGTGACGGCGTGAGGACTGCGGAGCGAAGCGAGTCGTGATTTGCGCGCGAACGCATGGAGTCCAGAGGGCTTGCCCTTTGGCGCGGGCCTGGGCCGGCGTGAGGCCCAGCGGCCGGAGGCCCGGTCAGAACAACTCTTCGGTGCGCTGCTCGCTGAGCGTGTAGGAAACCGTCCAGGTGGCGTCCTTGCCTTTGCCATTCTTGCTGATCTTGGGATCGGACATGGCCGAGCCATGCTGGCGGGCGAGCTTGTCGCGCTCGTTCTCGGCGCTCATGCGGTCGGGGATGCAGACGAGGCGGCGGCGCTGCTCGTAGGTGTAGGTGCGGGTGAGCCGCAGGAGGCACTGCATCCAGCGCGGAGCGCGTTCGTCGAAGGGGGTGCGATTGTGATTCATGGTCAGAGAGGCCGCGGTGCGAGGCGCAGTAGCCCACACTCGCGGCCCGTGGTGGTTCAATCTTCGTCCGGCAACATCACGGTGATGGCGGGCTGCGGGTCGTCGATGTCGAGCGGGCCGCAAGTGGCGACCAGTTTCACCAACTTGGCGGCGCGGTTGTCGTTGCGGACGTAGAGCGCAACGGGAATCCGGTCGGCTCCGGAGCGGCTGCGCCGGATCGCGAAGCGAAGCATCCAAACGATGTCCCAAAGGCGCCCGGCCTCGTCCTGGCACGTGACGCCGGGCGGAACGGCAACGAACTGCTCGAAGACCCTGCGGGTGAGAAACACAGGGAACATAATGCCCGCCTCGCGGGCGGTCTTGGAGACTTCGACCTGCACGCCGTCAACGAGGGCCTGGGCGCGGGAGTAAGAGTAGATGACCGGGCCGAAGTCCGAACCGGACTGGCCAGCGGCGTTGTTGTGATCAGTATTCATGGTATGAAAAGGAAGTGGGCGGGGGTGGTGACCGGTGCGGCTCGCACCCCACGCCCAGTGGGGATGTCAGGCAGGCTTCGCGTCGGAGGGGAAATAGGACTGATACTTCTCTCGGGGATCGCTCTCGGTGCCCTCGGTCAACACACCGCAGGGGTGCTGCCAGACCTGGCGCTTGTTGTTCCAATGGAATCCAAGCTCGGCCAGTATGCCCGTGACTTCGCGGGGCTGCTTCTCCTTGAACTGGACCCACACCCACTTGCCGACAACCTGTGCGAGGTCGAAGAACTTGGGAGCTTCCTTCTGTAACAGCGCAATGACGCGCTCTGTGGTCAACTCTCGATTCGCCCGGCGACGGGCGAAATTGATTGGAGGCAACTGGGGCCGCTCCGGCGTCTGCGCCGGTGCTGGTGTCTGAAGTGGTGTCGGTGCGGCGGAAGCCGGTTCCGGAGTTTGTTGATGATTGCTGGACTGGACTCGGAGCCCTGGCGCTGACTTTGTATTATGCTTTGAGGTTTTCATGGCTTTTTTTTGATGATTGCCGTCCCGTTCCCATCGCCCTTCGCGTAAAGGGAGTGCCATCGGGGCTTCCTGCGGGAAGTGCGCTTCAGAAGGGGCCCGCAACGGACGCCACGAATGTTGGGCGCTCCCCGGAGGGCGATGGGAACGGACGGCAATGGAGCGCGGAGCGGAAAAAGGCCTGAAAGCCGCGGCTGACTTTCCGTGCGCAGCCCCCTGGGGATTGGAGGGGGCGTGGCGCTACGGGGTGGGTGGGGGATCAGGGGAAGCGACCCCGCACATATTCAGATCAGCGAAGAGAGGCGGATGGCGAGAGGGATGCCGGAGAGCCTGGCGCGTGCGCTGCGACCACCGAGCGCGAGGGTGGTCAAAGCAGCGAAAGTGACAGGCTCACCGATATCTGGGGCGACAAGACGCTGTTATGTTTCGTGAACCGGGCCGCCGGATGGGCAGGCGGGAGGCGGCGGGGACCCGTTGCCGGGGGTCCTGCGAAGCGGGTGCCGGCAAAGGGGAGGCACGACACATAACGGCTCTTGTCACTCAGAAATGGAGCAAGGCCAGGGCACAGGCGCACAGCGAGGGACGAGCGAGCACCGTAGCCATTGGCCGTTCCTTCATGCCGTTCACCGAACGAAGCGAATGTGATCTGCGGGGTCGCGGTCCCCTCTGCTCGCCTCAACTCGACACGCGGAGCGTGCGAGCGCAGCGAGTATCACCCGCCTGTCTCCGGCGGCTTCAGTCTGTGGAACGGAACGCAGCGAAAGCAGCCAGCGCGCGGTCGAGTCGGCGAGATCGGGCGCGGCTGCCCAGTGGAGAGGAGTGCAGCGGACTGAAACGCCGGAGTCAGGCGTCCGGGTGTGAGCGAAGCGAGGTCGGCAGTGCGCGCCGCATCGGCCGCAATGCCGTGCTCGCGAGCGATGCCTTGCCTGTCTCACGACTGAGACGAGCCGGGAACGGAGCAGAGCGCAGTGGACGTGCCGGCTCGGGTCAGGAGTCAGGCTCCGTCGGC
>DATDFH010000567.1:0-7380 GCA_036522715.1 Verrucomicrobiia bacterium | reverse complement strand
AAGAGCGGCCCACCACGATAGTTGGTCGGATTGAACGCACCATTGGTCGCGCCAAGCAGGAGCGGCCAGACATTCGTGCCATCGAGCGGCTTGGTGTTCAGCGGCGTCACGCCGGTCGCCGCGCACAGGGTCGGGAACAGGTCGGCGACCGAAATGAATTGCTGACAGTTCGTCACGCCAGATGGAATCACGCCGGGCCAGCGCACGGCCGCCGGAGTGTGAATCCCCGCATCGAAGTAGTCGTTCTTGGTTCCGCGCAACGGAAGGTTAAGCCCGCCCGAGTTCGTGTCCGCACCGTTGTCGCTGAAATAGACGACGAGCGTGTTGGTCGTGATGCCCTCGGAATCAATCGTGTCGAGCACGCTGCCGATGTTCACGTCCATCTGGTCGAGCGCCGCGACCATCGTTCGCCGCGTCACGTCGGTGATGTTCGTGTATTTGTTGAGGTAGCTCGCGGGCGCGCTGACGCCAGGATGGACTGCATTGAGCGCGAGATAAAGAATCACCGGTTTGGAGGGATCGCGGTTTTGCAGCAGCGACACGGCCTTGGCCGCCTCCAGATCGCCGGACCAGCCGGCGTCGAGATTGGTCGCGCCGTTCTGCCACCAGTCGAGCCGCGTGTTGAAGCTGGGTTCCGCGCTGTTGTGCGTGAGGTAATTGATCGCGCCGCCGTATTGGCCGTAATGAAAATCCCAGCCGTGATTCTGCGGCTGATATTCCACGCCCTCCTTGATCACGAGATTGGTGACGCCGTTGATCACGGTGTTCGTGTCATTGTTATAGAAGCCGCCGAGGTGCCACTTGCCGACCATGAACGTCTGGTAGCCCGCCGCCTTGAACGTCTGCGGTATGATGTGCTCATGCAGATCGAGCCCGCGCGCGTTGCCCACGGCCGTGCGGAGCGTGGTACGGCCGGTCAACAAAGTCGAACGCGTCACGCTGCAAACCGGCGTCGCATAAAATCGTTCGAGGCGAACTCCCTCGCTGCCGAGCCGGTCCATGTTCGGCGTCGGTGCTTCGGCACCATGCGCACTGATGTCGTGGTAGCCCTGATCGTCCGTCACGATGAGGACGACGTTCGGTTTCAACGATCGGACGAACACCGTGAAGCTGTTCGTCGCGCTCAATGCCGGCGAGCCGTTGTCGGCGACGACCACGCGGAACAAGTTCGATGTGCCGGAATTGTTCGTTGTGGTGATCCACGTGACGACGCCCGTGTTCGTGTTGATCGTCGCGCTGACGGGAGCCGTGAGCAAACTGTAGGTGAGCGTCTGCGGGGGAGCCTGCGGGTCCGTCGCGATGTTGGTGATCGAAATCGCGTCGCCGCCGTTGATGACGTAGCGGTTCGTCGCGGCGGCGAAGACCGGTGCGGCGTTCGTGCCACCGATACCGAGCACGGTGACGGAGAAGCCCTGCGACGCGGTGAGATTCGGCGAGTCGTTGTCGGCCACAACCACGGTGAATTGGTTGGTAGTGTTCGCGTTGGCGTTCGACGTCACCCAGGTGAGCACGCCGCTGTTCGTGTTGATGGTCGCGCCCGGAGGCGAGTTGGTCAGGCTGAAGGTCAACGAGCCGGGCGTCTCCGCGTCGCTGGCGACGTTCGTGATGATGAGCGTGTCGCCGGGCAGAATTGTGCGATTGGAAATTGCCGTGAGCGTCGGCGGGGTGTTGCCGGCGCCGCCCGTGATCGTGAGCGTGACGGATGCGCTCATCGTGTTGCCGATGTTGTTCGTCACCAGCACCGAGTAAGCGCCCGCGTCGCCGGGTTGGACGTTGGTGATGCTGAGCGTAGTTGAATTCGCGCCGCCGATGCCGCTTCCGTCCGCGAGTTCCACGCCGTCCTTGAACCACTGATACGCCAGTGTGCTCGCTCCGGCTGCGGTGAGGGAGAAACTCGCCGTCGCTCCGGTCGCGAGCGTGAAGTTCGTCGGCTGCGTGGTGACGAGCGGCTCGTTCGTGGACGTGAACGCGGGCGCGGGCTTCCAGTTCGAGTAATTCGTTGTCGTCACTCCCCCGGCGCCGTCGAACGAAGCGTAGGTGACGGTGACCGAGTTGGACGCGCGGTTGAGCGTGTAGAGCCAGTAGTTGGTCGGCGGCGCATTCGACGGGACGCTGAAGAACATTTGATACTGGTCGGGGCCGACATTGGTGAACGTATGGATTACCGCCCCGTTGAGCGGCGTCCCCGACGGGCGCGGTCCCTGGCCATTGGGCTGCACTCCCGCCTGCGTCACGACTTGTCCGGTGCCATTGGTGCTGATGACTTCGTTGATGACGCCGTGGAAGCCGCCGTTGACGTAGGGGTAGTTCGCCGACGCGTGGTAGTGATAGCTGCCGGCGTTGTTCGTGTGGCCCGCCACGTTGTCGAGCGTGTTCGTGGCGAGGATGGAACCGTCCGGTTCCACGAGGCCATAGACCGGGTAGCCGTCCATCGCGAAGGCGAGCGGCAACGAGATGCCAAGCGTGTTCGTCAGGTGCAGCGGCGCGGCGTGGTAGTGGTAATCGTCACCTCGTCCGCAGTGGCCGCCCCAATAGTCGAGCTCGCCGATCTGCGCGGAAATTTTACCCGTGTTGTTGTAGGGATTGAAAATCGGGATGCCGTTTGCCGCCAGCGCGATCGCGCCTTGCGTGAATCGGTTCGTGTCAATGAGGACGTTGGTGCCCGACGGCGCGGGATAAAGCGGCAGCGCCCAGATGTTGGTGCCGAAATAATACTTCGGCAGTGGAACCTGCCGCTGCCACGAGTAGATGCCCTCCATCATGCCGTGCGCGGGGAATCCGTCGGACTCGACGTAGAAATTCGTGCTGTTCCACCAGAAGCGGACCGAGGGATTGAACTTCAGATATGTCTGCGCGAAGGGATTCGCCGCGCTGAGGGAGGCCGGAGCGAACGACGAGGAGCCGCCGACGTCGGGCGCTGAGGCTGAATAGCTTTGAGCCGAGGCCAGCAACTTTACCGCGCCTGCCTTCGGTCCCGCGGTGTACGGCGAAATCAATGGCGCGTTGGCAAACTGGGGATCGTCGTGCCGATGCCAGTCATGGGCGACCGCCGGCAAAACACCAGCCATCGCCGCGCCGAGGTAAATGCTGAGCCAGCAACGTAAATTCACAGCGTCATTCAAGCCCGTTGAGATGAAGGAAGTTCGCCGAGTTTGATTACAGTTTCGTAATGCAAATCGGCTTCGATTTCGCGCGTGGCGGCGATAGCGTCGGCCGAAGTGAAAGTGCTCGCCGTTGAAGATGAGAAGAAGATCGCCGCCCTGATCCGCAAAGGGCTGGAGGAGCACGGCTTCGTGGTGGACCTCTGCCACAACGGCACTGACGGCTACACGCTCGCCACCACGCGCAGCTACGACGCCATCCTGCTCGACATCATGGTGCCGGGCCGCGACGGCCTGAGCATCCTGCGCCAGCTCCGCGAGCAGAAAAATTCCGTGCCGGTGATCCTGCTCACGGCGCGCGGCGAGTTGAACGAGCGCGTCGAGGGGCTGAACCTCGGGGCGG
The DNA here is from genome assembly GCA_036522715.1 of Verrucomicrobiia bacterium. GTDB lineage: Bacteria > Verrucomicrobiota > Verrucomicrobiia > Limisphaerales > JACQFS01 > DATDFH01. The sequence goes on along the minus strand of DATDFH010000567.1, from coordinate 3,876 downwards.
ACGATTATCTCACGAAGCCGTTTTACATCGATGAACTGGTCGCGCGCCTCCACGCGGTGATGCGGCGCAAGTCGGGCGATCAGCTCAGCCTCCTGCAGGCCGGCGACCTCACGGTGAACCTCCTCACGCGCGAGGTGAAGCGTGGTGCCGAGAAAGTGGAACTGACAACGCGCGAGTTCGCGCTGCTCACCTACCTCATGCGTTCGCCCGGCCGCGTCTTCACGCGCACGCAGATTTGCGAGCACGTGTGGAATTACCACCACGATCCCGGGACGAATCTCGTCGATGTTTACGTCCAGCGCGTGCGTAAGAAGATCAGTGACGGCCCTGAGCATCCGCTCATCGAGACCGTGCGCGGCGTCGGGTATCGCCTTACCAAGCCCTGAAGGAAAACCACGAATGGACACGAATCATCACGAATGGAGCGCGGATGTGGGCAATGCCCCAGCCGCATCAGCGCCACAAAGCGCGGCGAGAATGGATTGTTTCCAGCGTCTTCATCCTTCGTGCACGCTGCGGCTGATGCTTCGCATACAGCCACGCCCCGTTGGGGCAGCTCCCGATTCGTGCTTATTCGTGTCCATTCGTGGTTGAAATGAAAACCAACTCCTTCCGCCTCAAGATCGCGCTGCTGTCCGCGCTGATCTCCGGCGGATTGCTCGTGACGGCCGGTGTGGCGTTCTGGCAGCTCACCTACCGCATGGACCTCGCACGGATTGACCGTGAGATTCGCAACCTCGGCTCGCCGAATCTTGAGCGCGTCATCGGTGGCGATCACTGGAATCGTTTCGAGGGCGCGCTCAGTTTTGTCTCCGGCACGAACGCCGCGCCCGCGTTCATCCTGTGGGTGAAAAATTACAATCAAGTGGTTCATCAGTCGCCGCACTGGCCCAAGGAAATTGACCCGAAGGCCTTTCCGACGCTGACCACGTATGAAACAGCGGATGGCCCCAAGCCCGGCCAGCCGCCGCCACCACCACCGCGGCGCGAGGAGCAAATTTCACCGAAGAATCCCGCGCTGCCGCGCAAGGCGCCGCAATTCTTCACCCGTGAAGGCGGCGGACGCACGTGGCGCATCGGCGTGATGGGCACGCCTTACTCGACGCTGATCCTCGGCGCGGACCTCAGGGAATTCACTTCGGGCATGCAGCAACTTCGCAACGCCTACCTCGCCGCGCTGCCGGTCGTGCTGCTGCTCGTCGCTGCGGGCGCGTGGCTGGTCGCGAGCCGCGCGCTGCGGCCTGTCGGCGCGCTCACGCAAACCGTCGAGGGCATCACCGCGCGCGGGCTGGACCAGCGCCTGGCCACGCGCGCGCACGAGGCGGAGTTCGCTCGGCTCATCACCGTCTTCAACCAGATGATGGACCGGCTCGAGAAAAGCTTTCACCAGGCCACGCGCTTCAGCGCTGACGCGTCGCACGAGTTGAAGACGCCGCTGACAATCCTTCAGGGCGAACTGGAGGAAGCGCTGCAATCCGCCGCGTCCGGATCAGTCGAACAGCGGCGTTACGCGCAGTTGCTCGAAGAAATCCAGCGCCTCAAGGCCATCACTCACAAACTGCTGCTCCTCTCCCTCGCCGACTCGGGCCGACTCAAGCTTGATCTCCAGCCACTCAAACTCACCGAGGCTATCGAGGAAGTCATCGAGGACACAGAAATCCTCGCCGGCGGGCTCGCACTGGAAAAATCCCTGCAACCCGACGTGCGAATCCACGCTGACGCGGACCTGTTTCAGCAGGTGCTGCAAAACCTCGCCGTGAACGCCATCAAATACAACCGTCCCGGCGGCCGCATTCGCTTCGAACTCGCTGCCGATTCGAAGCACGCCACGCTTCGCGTCAGCAACACCGGCCTGGGCGTTCCCACCACGGATCAGGAGAAAATCTTCGAACGCTTCTTCCGCGCCGACGCGTCGCGCAACCGCCAGACCGACGGCATCGGCCTTGGCCTCAGCCTCGCGCGTGAAATCGTCCGCGCACACGGCGGAGAGTTGGTGTTGGAAAGCAGCACCGAATCACTGACCACCTTCACCATCACGTTGCCTGCGAACCCAGCGGGGACCGTGTAGCCGCGGCTCAAATCGCCTTGCCCCGCCCGTCGGAGAATCACCGCCGACGCCGTCACGGGAGAGATCGCACCTCAAGGTTTGGCGGCAGCCTGGCCGGCGGCCTTGAGGCTGAAGTCGTCGTAATGCACGTCCACCGGATTGGTCGTGAGACTGACCAGCGTCTTGTGATCATGCGCGACGCCTTCGGACTTGAATGTGCCGGCCACTTTTCCATCGAGGCTGACTTCAATCGCGTCGCCCTTGGTGTGGATCACCAGCGCGTGCCAGTCCTGCAACGCAAGTTTCACAGGCAGGCTCCTGTTCTTTGTCGCCAGCATCGCCTTGTCCTCGGCGGTGAGCGTGGGGGGCGTCGCCTTTTTCTTCTCGTAAATGTCGTTGCGGAAGTTGCCGGTCTTGGCGTCGCCAATGTTCACGGCGGTCGGGCTGACGCTCACGTTGCAAATGTGGCCGGCGTGCGAACCTTTAAAATCCTTGTCGTCGAACCACACGTTGAAACTCTTCGCCTTTGCGCTCACGAAACGGAACTTCACCGACACCTCGAGGTCGCGCTCGGGCGCGAAACGGACGTTGTCCACCGCGGAATGGTCGGACTTCTCCGGCGTGATGCCGATGAGGATTCCGTCCTTGACCACGCTGCCGCTCTTGTAGTGACCCCAGCGCGGGCCGAAGCCGTTGCCGGAAAAGTCGTCCGTGAAGATCGTGCGGCTGTAGTATCCGGCCGGCTCACCGGCGAACGTGACGGCGGCGGTCAAAGCCGCAATGACGAGGGCGAAGGATGATTTCATGACAGGAGTACTAGCTTAAGGGTTTGAGAATTGGCAGCCGAAAAGCAGCTTCGAGCAGACTTTATCTGTCGCCGATTGGGACCCCGCCGCGGCGTCGCCACTTTCGCCCGTGCAAGCCGCTATTCAAGAACCTTGATCTTGAGATTCCGATACCACACGGGCGCTTGTGCTTTCCCGTGAAGTCCTTGCAAACCAAGCGGGCCTTTGCGTGCGAAATCTTTCAGCGCCACTTTGAACTTGTTCGGCGTGCCGTCCGGGTTCTTACCCTTCTCGGGCCAGTTGTTGAGGTCGGCGTGGATGACTTCCTCGCCGTTGAAGACCAGGGAGACGAGGCTGTCCTTGCAGGTGATGGTGAAGTGGTTCCACTCGCCCACGGGTTTCGCCATGCCCTTCGACGGCGGCATCGCGTCGTAGATCGCTCCGACCATGCCGTATTTTCCGCCGTCGGAATTTTCGTGCACTTGGATTTCCAATGCCGCGAGCGTGTTCTTGATGTCGCCGGAACGGAGAAAGACGCCGCTGTTCGCTTCCTTGGCCACCTTGAACTCGAGGTCGAGGATGAAATTTGCGTAAGACTCTTTCGTCCAGATCGTCTTGTGATCCGTCGCCACCAGCGTGCCGTCATCCCACTTCCAACCTTCGCCACCGATGGCGTCAGAGAAATCCGCCGCGAATAGCGGCTTCCAACCTTTGGTGTCGGGATGATCGGCGGCGTTGAGTGCGGAGCAGAGGAAGCCAACCGTTGCAGCGACGGCGAGGGCAGTTGTTGTTGAAAATGTGCGCTTGAAAAAAGTGCGAGCGTTCATGGTGCCGCAGAGTCGCAGGCCTGCCGTGAATCTCAAGGCGGAATTCTGCACCGGCTTCCCGGCAGTTGGTCACGGGTCCACCGCCGCATCGGGCGTGGCGTGCGAGGATCGCCTGACGTGACGCGCGCTTGCGAACCGGCCGTGTCATCGGGCACCATTGACTCATGAAAATCTCCCGTCGTTCTGCCCTGCAACGTACCGCCGCGATTTCCGTCGC
>DATDFH010000566.1:0-4212 GCA_036522715.1 Verrucomicrobiia bacterium | reverse complement strand
AGCCGCTTGGAATCCCGCCTTCAGGCGGCTCGGCAGCGGGACCGCCTGAAGGCGGGACTCCGAACCTGCCGCCCGGCGAATACGTAGCGTTGCTTTCGCACAGCGGCAGCCGCGGCACGGGCGCGGCGGTGTGCGATCATTACAGCAAGATCGCCTTTGCGCGGTGCCGGCCGCTGCTGCCGAGCGAATTGCTCCGCCTCGCGTGGCTGCCGCTTGATTCGGCCGAGGGCCAGGAATATTGGGCGGCGATGGAGTTGATGGGCCGTTACGCTGCGGCCAATCACGCCTGCATCCACCGGCACATCGCGGCGAACCTCGGCGCCGAGGTGTTGCTCGACATCGAGAACCATCACAACTTCGCGTGGAAGGAACGGCACGTCATCGACGGCGTCGAGCGCGACGTGGTTGTCCATCGCAAAGGCGCCACACCGGCGGGCGCGGGCGTGCTCGGCATCATTCCCGGTTCGATGGCGTCGCCGGGATTCTTGGTGCGCGGGAAAGGGAATGCGGAATCGTTGAACTCCGCTTCACACGGCGCGGGCCGCGTGATGAGCCGGACACAGGCGGTGAAGACGTTCGATTGGAAACGCGTAAACCAACTCCTCCGCGAGCGCGGCGTGACGCTGATCAGCGCCGGCCTCGACGAGGTACCGATGGTCTACAAAAACATCCACACGGTGATGGCCGCACAGACTGATCTCATCGAAGTGCTCGGCCAGTTTGATCCGAAGCTCGTGAAGATGGCGCCGCACGGCGAGCGCCCGGAAGATTGAGAAACAATACCCCGCGCGACTTTGGATCAGTCGCTCGAAAAAACGTTTCGGCGCCGCGCGTTCTCGGTCAGCGGCCTACCTGCACCACGCTGTTCTGCGTGCCAAGACCGTTTGGCACGCGCACGGTGCATTCGGGATCATCGCGCCATTCGCCATCGACGATAAACCGGTAATGGTGCATGCCGGGCGTCAGACTGACCGCAGCGGTCCAGACGCCGCCGCTCTCGCGGTGCATCGCGATGGGGCGCTGCTGCCAGTGCGTGAAGTCGCCCGCGAGCATGACGCTTATCGCTTCGGGGGCGCGGTAGTGGAACGTTTGTGTTTTGGTCGCTGCTTTTGCCATAGGTGTTTCTCTGGAACTCGTGAGCGGAATCGGGTCCCGCCGAAACTTAGGCAGAAACTCGCGAGGTGCAAGTGGTCGTTTGAAATTAGGAAAAGCTTGGTCGAGCGCGTCATCAAACCCGCCCACGTTGCCGGGCGGCCTCGTAGAGAAAAGCCGCGCTCGCGCTGGCGACGTTGAGCGAATCCACATCCGCGGGCATCGGGATGACGACGTGTTCCTCGCACGCGGCGAGGACAGCTTCCGAAATGCCGTGGCCCTCGCTGCCGAAGACGAGGCAGCAATCACGTGTGAGATCGGTTTGTGAGAGGCGGTGCTGATCGGTGTGCGGATGCGCGGCGAGGCAGTGAACGCCGCGTGCGCGGAGTTCCTTGAGCGAGCGGACGAGGTTCGGGGACTCCAGCGCCGGGAGGCGGAAGATTGCGCCCATCGAATTGCGCACCGAGCGGCGCAGCCACGGGCTGGCGCACGTCTCGCCCACAATGATGCCGTCCGCGCCGAACGCCGCCGCCGTGCGGACCAGTCCGCCGACGTTCTCCGAATTCGCCAGCCCGTCGAGCGCGACCAGCAGGCGCGGCGACGCGGCGGTGGCGAGCAATTCGTCGAGCGACGGCGCGGCCGGAATGCGGCCCACGCCGAGCAGCCCTTGGAAGAGCGGAAAGCCGGTGAGTTGTTCGAGCACCTTCTTGGGCGCCAAGTAAACGTCGATCGGCTCCGGACGCGCCGTGGCGAGGGGCACGAACTCCGCCTCCCAGTCCTCGCTCATCAACAGCGACACCACGGGCAGCCCGGCCGCGAACATCCGCCGCACCACCTTGTCGCCCTCGGCGACGAAGATGCCGCTGCGCCGGTGCTCGGCGGTCTGGCGCAAGGTGCGGTAGGGCGCCAGCCCGGGCGCGTCGAGCGTGGTGATGCGGTGGAGGCGGAGCATCGGCGGGTCGTTTTAGCCGCAACCATGCCGTTGGGAGAAGATTTGATTTAACGCTAGCGCGGGTAAACGCCCGGAAGCCCATTGTGAAAACGCCAGATACCAATCAAAACGTTTGGAAGGCCGTCATGAACACGTCGGATGCCATTCAAAACGTTTGGAAGGCCGTCATGAACACGTCAGATGCCATTCAAAACGTTTGGAAGGCCATCGTGAAAACGCCGGATGCCATTCAAAACGTTTGGAAGGCCGTCATGAAAACGTTGGATGCCCTTCAAAACGTTTGGAAGGCTGTCGTGAAAATGCCGGGTGCCCTTCAAAACGTTTGGAAGGCCATCGTGAAAACGCCGGGTGCCATTCAAAACGTTTGGAAGGCCGTCATGAAAACGACGGATGCCCTCCGAAACGTTTGGAAAGCCGTTGTGAGAACGCCGGATGCCCATCCGGCCGGCCGGCGGCGCATTTGGTAAACACTGCTGCGCCACTATGGCGCATTTAATAGCATTCTGGAAATCGGGACGCGCCCGCTGTGACGCCGACCGAGGGATTGCCGCTGCCGGGGAAGGGGCGGAATGTTCCGACGCAGGGAACGCGAACGACTGACTTGGGGCGCGCTCCGGGGTGCGTGTCGCGTTTGCCGGTTGCCAGCGCAGCCTTGAAATGATTGGCTGGCCGGCGTGAAAACGGACCTAATCCGCCATTGGACCATCCCGACTGCCGCCGGTAGAGCCTGCAACATCCACGGCTACTCACCTTTTGAACAGCGTCGAACGCTCCCTCCGGTATGAAGGTAATCTTCGCCTCAACAGACACCGCACGAGTTTGTATTGCGCAAAGCATCCTTCAAACAGCGGGGATTCCATTCGAGGTACGCAACGACGCGATCTCGCGGGCGATTCCCGGAGCGGCGTTCACTCCTGAGCTTTGGATTCTGCACGACGAGGACTACGAGCAGGCTCAAGAATTACTCTCGGGTTTGCTTTCAGAATGCGCACGCGACGTGTCAATATCCGACGCAGCAAACACGCGGCAGGAAAGACAATTCCAAGTGGACGCGACCGCGGCCGTTCTTGCAGCGCGCCTCAAGCGTTGGGCCGAGACCGGCGGGTTCGTCTGCATCAGGGAGTCAGCTCAGCACTGGAAGTTTCACCGAGGCAGCAATTGGAAGGCTTTCTTCTCTTCCGACTTCCGCAAGTCCCCAACAGACGTGGAGGTTTCCATAGAGGCCGGAACTCCGTTGAGTGTCCGCTGCATCTGGCATACGGAGGTACCGCTAACGCCTGCGATGCCGAAAGACGCGGTCCAGATTGGATGGGGATTGGATGAGCTGGTTGAGCAACTCAGGAGTTAAGCAAAAGCACCGAATGGATGCCCCCTTAAAAGGGTTTAAAGGGTTACTCGCAACTTTTGGCAGCATCTCGAATCAGAGGAACTTTGTCTCTCAAGTCCCCGGCAGAGCGATGGCGAAGATGTGGTTGTTGTCGCGGACGATGAGCTTGCCGTCCACGATGGCCGGGTGGCTGTAGGTCTTGCCGCAGGGCTGGAAGCGCGAGAGTTCCTTGTAGGCCGCCGGGTCGGCCGCGAGCAGGAACATTTCGCCGTCGGAATTCAACACCAGCAGCTTGTCGCCGATCGCGGTGGTCGAGGCGTAGTCGCCGAAGCCGGGTTTGCTCCAGAGTGTCTTGCCGGTCTTGACGTCCACGCAGACGTAGTCGGACTTCGATTGCCCCTTGGAGGTGCCGATGCCGTAAATCTTGTCGCCCACCTGCACGGAGCTGGAGATGGTGATCTTGACCTCGGGGTTGGTCCATTCGGGCGTGATGGTGAACCCGCCGCCGGCCTTCGCGATGCGGTAGCGCGTCATGCCGATGCTCGTGGAGGAAATGGTCACGGTGTCGCCGTCGATGATGGGGGTGAAAACGTTGCGCTTGGCGCCGGTCTTGGCGGGCACGCTCCAGAGAATCTTGCCGGTGGCGACATCGACGCCCATGAGGTTGTCGGCGGTCAGGTGGACGACCTGCCGCGCGCCGGCGAGCGTGGCGACCATGAGCGAGGAGTAGGCGGTGTTGTCGTGGCCGACCTTCCAGAGTTCCTTGCCGGTCTTCTTGTCGTAGGCGACGAGCGTCGCGCCCTCGGGGCTGCCGACGGGGACGAAGATGCGGTCGCCGTCG
>DATDFH010000565.1:0-10926 GCA_036522715.1 Verrucomicrobiia bacterium | reverse complement strand
AACTGCACGCGGTTGCTCGGCGCGTTGGTGGGAACAACCGCCGGTGTCGCGAGCGGCAGCACGGCGATCTGGAAGCTCTGCGTCGCGCCCAGGTTCGGCGAGCCGTTGTCGGAAACCTTCAGTTGCACGGTGTTGGTCGTGTTCGCGTAGGCGACGGGTGCGCGCCAGGTGAAGACGCCGGTGTTGGTCGTGAGCGTCGCGTTGGTCAGCACGCTGAGCAACGTGAAGGTCAGCACCTGCGGCGGCGCCTGCGGGTCGGTGGCGGAGTTGGTGACCAGCAGCGTCTGTCCGGCGGCGATGACGCGATTGGAAATGCCGGCGAGCGCCGGCGGCGAATTGGTGACGGAAATCGTCACGATGTTCGTCGCGCTGCGCGTGGCAAACTGGCTCATCGGCGCGACCGCGAGCAGAGCGACGTTGTCCGCGCTCAACGCGTTGGTGAAGAGCACAAGGTCATCGAGCTGGCCGTTGAAGTAGCGGGTGATGAGGCCCTGGCTGCTCGAAGTGTGGCCGCCGAAGACGGCGCTCATCGGCCGCGGCATGCCATTTGTGAAGCCGTTGGCCGTGCCGCCGAGCGCGCCGTCGAGATACACGCTTATGTCGCCGGTGTTGGTGTCGGTCCGGTTGAAGACGACGGCGACGTGGTGCCACCCGCCCGTCGTCGCGCCGTTCGTGACGGTGAGGTTCAGGTCGAAAGTGTTGGTGGTGTAGTAGTGATTGAGCCGGAGATTGGAGGTGCCGCTCACGCCTTGCAGGTGCAACTCGTTGTTGGGACCGAAACCGTCCGCGGTGCCGAGGTAGAAAATAAAGTCCTCGTCCGACGTGCTGCCGCGCTTGAACCAGCCGCTGAAAGTCCAGTCGCTATCGTTGGGATTGAACTCGTTCGTCGCTATCGCGCGCGTGATCTTCGAGCCGCTGTTGGTGCTGCTCTGGATCAGCGAGATCGACGTGGCTTCGGGCGCGAGCGCGGCGGGGGCGTCGTTCGTGTAGCTCAACGCACCGGCGAACAGATTAGCGAGCGTGCCATTGCGATTGTTGCCGGAGTTGTCGGTCACGAGGTTGTCGGTGATCACGTCGGGCGGCTCGAAGCTGTAGTTGAGGAACGGCATCGGTAATGCGCCGGTGTCGGTCGCGACGTAGGTGAAACTCGCCGTGCCGGAGAAGGTGTTCGACGCCGTGAAGCGCGCGGTGTGGCCATCGGGGAGAAGTGTGACGGTTCCGTTGACGGCGTTGGTGACACGGAACAGAAGATTGCTCGACGCGGTTTCCACGTCGCTCGCGAGCGGGCGAAGATCAACGTCGATGAGCTGTCCCTGCGGTGTGCTCGTGGCGAGTGGGCCGGCGAGGGGTGCGTCATTGACGGGCGTGAGGTTGAGCGTGACGACATTCGTCGCGCTCGCGCCGCCGAGCGACGCGATGTTCTGGCCGCCGGCGAGTGCTGCGATTTCCGATGCGCTCAACGCGGCAGTGAAGATGGCCGTGTCGTCGAGGTAGCCGTTGAGGTAGCGCTGGTTTTGGAAGTTCGTGCTCGCGTGTCCGCCAATCTGCACCGGAAGGGCCTGGTTGATCGCGAAGTTGAATCCGTTCGTCGTCACAGCGAGCGCGCCATCGACGTAGAGGAGCAGGTTGGTGTCGTCGCGCACAAGCGCGAGGTGGCGCCATTGGTTCGTCGCGAAGCCGTTGAGCAGCACCGAAACGTCGGTGGCTCCGGTGTTGGTGTAATGCCGGAGCGAAAGCTGCGTGGCGCCAGAGGGGAAATAAAAACTTAGCGAGTTGTTAGGGCCAAAGCCCGCACTGTCGCCGAGGTGGAGGATGAAATCATCGTTCGAGGTCGCGACGCGTTTGACCCACGTCGCGAACGTCCAGTCGTTGCTGCTGAAATTGAACTCGTTTGAACTCACGAGCCGGGTGAGGCGGACGACATTGCTGCCGTTTTCAAACAGCCCAAGCGCACGCGTGCTCAACCCGCCGAGCGCGGCAGGCGTGTCGTTGGTGAAACCGAATGAACCGGCATTGATGGCCTCCAGCGTGCCGTCGCGAGCGTTGATCGAGCGGTCCTGGACGTTGGTGGGACTCGAAAGATCCGGCGGCTCGAAGTCGTAGTGGAACAGCAGTCGCGAGTCGGGGAACTGGTCCGTGACAGTGAAAGAGAAATTCGCCGGGCCAAAATAATTCGTCGCCGGCATGAAACGCGCGGTGTGTCCATCGGCAAGCAGCGTCACGATGCCATTGCTCGCACCGAAGACGGCGAAGCGCAGCGCCGCCAGCGAAGTCTCCGCGTCGGCGACGTAATTCCACAGGTCCACGTCGATGAAGTTGTCTTCGTTGCCCGCGCTGTTGCCGGGGTTCGCGAAGGGCGTTTCGTTGCCGCTGGTGGTCCAGTTCGCGAGCGGGATGAGCGTGGGATAACTATTGCTGGCCGGCAGGGCATCGGTAGCAGCAAGCGGTTTCATCCACACGGCAAGCGTGGTGTTGGTCACGCCGGTGAGCTTGATGGCGAGCTTGGCGTAGTTGGAATTCGCGTTCTGTCCGGCGGGATTCGGCGAAGTCGGCAGCGGCACCGCATTGCTCAAACTGAACGTCCCGTTCGTGGTGAGGATTTTCAGCCACAACCGCTCCACGCCCTGCGTCAGCGTCACGGCGCTGCCGTCCGGATCAATCGCCACGGCGGTTGTGTTGGTCTGCACGTGCATGAACCACCACGCGGTCGCAGGCGACGACGCGACGATTTCATCCTGCACGAGCACGTCCTTGCGACCGTTGAAAAGTTGGAAGCCGCGCCACGCACGCGTGACGGAATTGCTCTGGACCGGGGTGAGGTCGAGCACGGCCACGCTACGCCCTCCGTTGGTTTCGCTCTGGAAGATCAGCGTGGGAGCGACCTGATCCAGCTTCGTGTCGGGGCCGGCGCCGGGATTGATGACGAGGCAGTTGTTGCCCTCGGCGCGCAGGCGGTAGTAATCCCAGCGGTCCACGCCGGGCGCGGGAGTTTCGCTGAAATAGCCGGGCAGCGCGTAGTCATCCGAGCCGAGGTCCTGCGCCCAACGTTTTCCGGCGGTTTCGAGGACGAACGAGCCGGCGTCGAGATCGCCATGCGGCGCGCCCATTTCTCCACCTTTGAAGCCGAGCCACGTTTCCCGCGTGTCATTCCACCCGGAACGGAACACACCGACCTCCTGCGGCAGATGGATCGTGGTGCCGGTCGGACCGCGGAAATAAAAGTCGGGCTGGATTTTTTCCTCCGCCGGGTCGCCGCCGCGCGAGTCGAACAGCAGCGCATCGAGCGCCTCGGGCGCGGCGTTGGTGCGCTGATAGCGGGAATACTCGGGGCGGAGGTAGCGGCGCGCATACCAGAACATCTGCGGCCCGCGCGTGTTGCCCGCGCCGGAATCGGCGAAGTTGAAGCTGCGCTTGCCCGCGCTCGTGGTGAGCATCGCGAAGAGGCCGGAGTCGGCGACATTCGGAATTTTGCTCAAGCCGAAGTCGGAGCCGAGCGCGGATTCGAGCGCGGCAAGGTGGCGGAAATTGTAGTCAGTCGAGTAATCCCAGTAGCCGGGGCCCTCATACCACAGGCCGTTGTCGGTGGTAAAATGCTGCATGACCCACGCGACGTTGGTGGTGCCGATCTTGAGCATCTGCTCGACCATCGTTTCGCTGTCGGCACCGAGCGTGAGCGCGCCCATGGTGAGCCCGCCGTTGCACACGAGGTTCCAGTTGTTGCCCGTCGGCTTGCTCCAACTCACGCTATTGCTGAACTGCGTGAAGCCAGGCGCCAGCCCCTTGGTCTCAAGGTTGGTCCGCAGAAACGTCCGCTGCGTCGCGCTCCAATAGTCGTAGAGCCAGTCATAGCCAAGCGCGAACGTGTGCGTCATCTCCGCCGTGTCGAGGAAATGCACCGACGAGTTCCAGTTCGAGAGGGCGCCGGCGTTGGTCAGTTCCATCCACGCCCGCGCGGCAAAGTTGGTGTCGCCGGTGATGCGCCAGACGAGGCCAAGCTTGCTGATGCGGTCCAGTTCAGAACGGACCTCGGTAAGGATCGTGCCGCGATTGTCGGGCGCGAAGACGATGAGCGAGTTGGTGAGGATGTTCGTCGTGCTGTTGTAAAGTTGCGTGAACCATTTCGCCGGCTGGCCCGCCGGGTTGTTGCTGACCTGCTGCTTGAGCCAGGCGAAGCGCTCCGCTGACGCGAAAAGGCGCGGATGGCTCTGCGCGAGCGTGTCGAGGAAGTTGGTTTGCGCCGGGATCGCGCGGTCGAGGCCGTTGGGCACGAGGAACGCGGCCTCGATCACCGCGAAAGGCGCGTTGCTCGCTGCGCGCCACGCGACGGACCAATGGTCGTTGCCCGTGGCGGCTTTGTGCAGCAGCTCGACGAAATATTTCCCGCCGCCGCTGAGCGTCTTCGGAACGGAGATCTGATTCGTCTGATTCGTCCAATCATGAAACGTGGTGGTGTTCGTCACCGTGGCGATAAGTTGCCTGTTCGCCGGATTCGTGTCGGTGCTCAGCCACAACTCCGCCGTGTCGGCTGCGGCAACGGCGAAGGTGTAATTGCCATTCGTCGCCGGCACGAGGAAGCCGCTGACGCGCGTGCCGAAGTCATCCGCCCAATTCGTTGCGAGGCACTCGAAGCTGAGCAGAAACTCCCGGCCGTCCGGTTTGGCGGGATAGTTTGAGAAGGTCGTGAGTGTGCTGATCGCCGTGCCCGCGAGACCGAACCAGTGCTCCTTCAGGATGCCGCCCAGCTCGGGCGTGATCGTCGTCGGATAGAGCTGGCTTTGCGGCACGACCTCGCGGGCCTGGCTGGCGCTGGCCCATTCGAAGCGCACGCGCGCGTTGCCCGTCGTCTCGATGAATTCCACGCGCACATTCACGTGCTCGCCCGCCGTCAGTGCGATCTGCCCGGCGAGCACCGCCGAGGCAGCCGAGGAAAATGTCCGCACCGCGACGGGCCGGTCGTTCACCCACAACCGCGCGCCATCGTCGGCCGTGACGTAAAACGTGTAGGTTTCCGAGTAACGCGGCTCCAACTGGCCCGACCAGCGCACGGAGAAATTGTTCGTGCCCAGCCCGCCGAAGCCCGGTGAGCCGGCGCCCCAGTCAAAATCCACCGTCGCGTCTGTGCGCGATGTCTTGGTGCAGGTGAAATTGTTCGCTGTGTAGTAGTCGCCCGTCAGTCCGGTGCCCGCGCCGTGGCTGGAAAGTGCGAAGAACAAACCCGCGAGGATCGCGAACAGCGGTGACAGCCGCGGCGTTTGTGCGTTGGTCAGGCGCATTGGGTCGGTGGCAAAATGTTCGCAACGCTAGCAGCAGTGGCGGCCAATGACACGCATTAAAGTGGATCAAACTAGCGCATCATGGACCTGCCAGCACGCGCCGGAAGCATTTTGAGAAAGCTGCCAGCGTTGGCGCAAACCCAGTTGAAGAGAGAGATCGCCTGACCCAGCTTAACGGGTTCTTAATGCGCCACCGGTTAAGGTCCGTCTCTACCATGCCAATTGACGTGTCGCCACCGCTCGACGGTGTTACAACTCCGGCCGCCAACGCGCTCATGAGAATCCTGGTCGTCGAAGATGAACCGCGCCCGCTGCGCAGCCTCAGCAAGGCGTTGCGCGAGGCGGGTTACGCCGTCGATACCGCGGACGCGGGCGAAGAGGGGCTCCAAAGGGCGCAGACCTGGCCATCTGCAAGGCCATCGTGGATGCCGAGGGCGGGGCCATCGAAGTGGCCAGCCAGCCGGGCGTTGGCACCACATTCACCGTCCGCCTTCCCGGCAAGTTGCAGTAAGGACAGGCGTCAGCCGCGAGCCGCGCCGTGTTAGGGGAGAATCTTCAATCTACCGCCCCGCAGTGCCACAATTGTCTAGAATTCACCGGAGACTCCATGTTAGCCTATCGGCCTTGATGAAGAATAGACCACGCCAATCCAGCAAACTTCCAGCGTTCCAGGACGGTCAAATCTGGGAGCTGGCCGAATCAGAAATCCACATCGGCATGGTCGGCAAGCGCCTGGTGCACTACAAACACTACCGCAATGCGATCAAACGGGCACCCGTGTCCCTCGCCAACCAGCAGGCGCTCGGCGACTACCTCATCGCGCAAAAGGCGGTTCTCGTCCAAGGCTGCAGCCAGCCGGTTGAGCCTAGAAGCTAGTTGTCCGCCTGAACCACCGTCGCCGGGACGAAGCGCGCCACGCGCTGATTGGCCTCGGCCACTTCCGCGTGCGTCATCCAGATGGTGAGCCGATTCCGCGATGCGTCGGAACCGCGGTAGCCTTGGGCCGCCGCGAGTTGAAACCACACATACCCCTCGATGCGCAAACGGGCGACATCGACGGTCCGATCCGTCATCGCGATCATCTCCCGATAACAACGGTTGCCGCAGTTGAACTGCGCGCCGGCATCACCCGCGTCCGCGGCCCGGCGGATCCACATCTGGCCGGTGGCAGTGTCCCTCTCGGCGCCCAGGCCCTGTTCGAGCATCAAGCCTAGATTGAGTTGCGCGAGGGAGTGGTTTTGAACCGCCGCCCGACGATACCACTGCGCGGCCTGCGGCAGGTCTTGCGCCGCGCCTTCATAGCAACTGTAATGCACCCCCAGGAAGAATTGCGCCGCCGCATCCCCACCCTCCGCCTTGGTGCGGGTGCTGATCAGGTCAGGCGGCGATGGCCGCGTGGTGGAGAACATTCGACGATACCAAGGTTTTTCCATGGTCGTGAGCTTGAGGCATCCTGAGGTGGACACAAGGTTAATGTCGGTTTCAATTTCAAATCGTCTGCGGCAATCCCGCCGTCCATGCACCGTCGGACCTCGGAGCATTCAGCACCTTCTCCCACTTGCCTCCCCCTGTTTCTCCGCGCTACGCTTCCCGCCTCGAATGAAAAAGAAATCGTCCGCCCGCTCACTCCCAAAGGCCCCCATCGGCAAAGACAAGTTGCGCCCGTTTTCCTCCATCGTCCTTGACGGGCCCGACCGCGCGCCCAGCCGCGCCATGCTTTATCCCGTCGGGTTCAAGGAGGAGGATTTCAAGAAGGCCGTCATCGGCATCGCCTCCACGTGGGGCATGGTCACGCCGTGCAACATGCACATTGATAAACTCGCGCTCGAAGCGCAGGCGGGCGTGGATGAAGCCGGCGGCAAGGCCGTCACGTTCAACACCATCACGATCTCCGACGGCATCTCGATGGGCAGCGAGGGCATGAAGTATTCGCTCGTCTCGCGCGAGGTCATCGCCGACTCCATCGAAACGGTCGTCGGCTGCCAGGGCTTCGACGGCTTCGTGGCCATCGGCGGGTGCGACAAGAACATGCCCGCGTGCATCATGGCCGCGGCGCGCATGAACCGCCCGAGCGTGTTCGTCTATGGCGGCACCATTCTCCCCGGCTGCCTCACCAGCGCGGGCAACAAACCCGTGGACATCGTCTCCGTGTTCGAAGCCGTCGGCCAGCACGCGGCGGGCAAGCTCTCCGATGCGGGCCTGCACGAAGTCGAGTCGTGTGCGATTCCCGGTCCCGGCTCCTGCGGCGGCATGTACACGGCCAACACCATGGCCAGCGCGATCGAGGCGCTCGGCATGAGTTTGCCCAACAGCTCCGCGCAAGCCGCCATCTCGAAGGACAAGATCGAGGATTGCCGCCGCGCCGGCGCCGCCGTGTTGAACCTCATCAAGCTCGGCATCAAGCCGCGCGACATCATGACGAAGAAGGCGTTTGAGAATGCCATCACGCTCGTCATCGCGCTCGGCGGTTCGACCAACGCCGTGCTCCACCTGCTCGCGATGGCGCACGAGGCGGGCGTGAAGCTCTCCATCGACGACTTCACGCGCATCGGCAAAAAGGTGCCTGTGCTCGCCGACCTCAAGCCCTCCGGCAAATACGTGATGATGGAACTCGTCCGCATCGGCGGCACCGTGCCGCTCATGAAGATGCTCGTTGAAGCCGGCCTCATGCACGGCGACGCGCTCACCGTCACCGGCAAGACGCTCGCGGAAAATCTCAAGAACGCTCCCAGCTATCCCGCCGGGCAGGACGTCATCCGCCCACTGTCGAATCCCATCAAGAAGGACAGCCACCTCGTCATCTTCTACGGCAACCTCGCCAGCAACGGCGCAGTGGGAAAAATCAGCGGCAAGGAAGGGCTGCAGTTCACCGGCAAAGCCATCGTGTTCGACTCCGAGGAACTCGCGATGCACGCCATCCTCGATGGCACCGTGAAAGCGGGCCACGTGGTTGTGATCCGTTACGAAGGGCCGAAGGGCGGCCCCGGCATGAGGGAGATGCTCGGACCCACGTCTGCCATCATGGGCAAGGGCCTTGGCAAGGACGTCGCGCTCATCACCGACGGACGCTTCAGCGGTGGCAGCCACGGCTTCGTCGTCGGCCACATCACGCCCGAGGCGTTCGTGGGCGGCGCGATTGCCGTCATCAAGAACGGCGACTCCATCACCATCAATGCCGAGAAGCGCACCATCAACCTCGACATCCCCGCGGCGGAATTGAAGAAGCGCCTCAAGGCGTGGACGCAACCCAAGCCCCGTTACACGCGCGGCGTGCTCGCGAAATACGCACACCTCGTCAACAGCGCCCACCTCGGCGCGGTGACGGATGCGGGGTTGTGACACGAATTCCACGAACTGACGCGAACGGAAGCGGAGGTTGCGGATATGCTCATTCGCTGGTAGGAACTGCCGTGTAGTCTTGATGAACACATGGCCATCGTCGCATACGCCGAAGCCTCCTGGGAACGGATGATGAATGCCGTGGAGAAAATCCGCGAACGCCTCCTGCGCGCCGCCGCGGCGCTCGACAAGGCGGGCGTGCCCTACGCTGTGGCCGGCGGCAACGCCGTCGCCGCCTGGGTTTCGCGCGTGGACGAGGCGGCCGTCCGCAATACGCAGGACGTGGATGTCATTCTCCGCCGCGCGGACCTGGACGCGGCCACGCGAGCAATGGAGCAAGCGGGCTTCGTTCGCCGCCACGTCGCGGGCATCGAGATGTTTCTCGACGGGCCGCAGGCGCGGGCCCGGGATGCCGTGCATGTGGTGCTTGCGGTCGAGAAAGTGCGCCCGGATTACGCGCTACCCGCGCCCGATGTGACGGAAACCGAAGCCACCGCCGGATTTCGTCTGCTGAACCTCGACGCTCTGGTGCGGATGAAACTCACCTCCTTCCGCGACAAGGACCGCGTCCACCTGCGCGACTTGATTGATGTGGGCTTGGTGGACGCTTCGTGGCTCGAACGCCTGCCTGCCGCACTGCGCTCCCGTTTGCAACAGGTGCTCGACACGCCCGAGGGATGATTTTGCTTGTCACCACCGCGGCGGAATTGAAGAAGCGCCTCAAGGTGTGGACGCAACCCAAGCCGCGCTACACCGCTGGCGTGCTCGCCAAATACGCGCACCTCGTCAACAGCGCCCACCTCGGCGCAGTGACGGATGGAGAGTTGTGAGGCGCGCCGGAGGGCGCGTCAGACGGCTTGTTCAACGACAGCAGGTGTGCTCGGACGGGCTGTAGCTTGCTCAGGTTCCTCTGCTTCGAGCGTTTGCTCCTCCTGTTCAGAATCTCTGAATGGTTGAGGAATGCTTTTCGCGGGATCAGTTTTAGCATTCTTCAGATACGCGGTGATGTGCTTCCGAAGTTTTTCATCCCATTTCGGTTCTCTCACTTCGTAGATCACAACGCGCAGATGCCTCAGGTCGAATGGCACATCCTCCAAGTCTCCGGAAACGAACACCACGGGTTTCCTTCGAGCGTGAGATAACCCGAGTTCGTAAAACACATTGGGATTCTTCCCGGTGAGGTCGGCCAGAAGAACCTTCGCTTTGCGGATCTGCTCCCAGATTTGCTCCATCACTGACCCGGTGCTAAACAATCCATCAGCCCTCACCGGCTCAAATCCCGCGTCCTTAATGGCGGGCACGTAGATTTCAGAGTAGTAGCGATCATACCAGCTTCCGAACGGCATCAAAACGAAACAGGTATCCAAGAACTGACGCACACCACTAGATTCTCCCTCCACCGGAGCTTCCGGAGTATGAACCGGCGTCGCTTCTCGATTTCTTGGAGTTCCAATCGTGACAATCTTCTTCCCGTCAACAGCGGCGAACGCTTTCAAGTAGTCGAGGTTCGAAGTGAATACCTGAATGAACGTTTCAACACGTTCACGCGGAACGTCAAATTCCCGCGCAAGAGTGTTACCAAAGTATTCATCCTCCGGGATGTGCTTCCCCGCGTAGAACTCGGCAACGCGTTTGAACTGTTCAACCTTATTGAACGCTAGAAGCAGTGCCCTTTGCCTCTGTGTAGGGGAGCTTGGCGCAACAATGTCTGATCCGATGTTTGTTAGAGCCACGGTCGCCGTCATTCCGCTCCCTTCGAGTATCCCGTAGCGATTCGCGGAAACCAGGACGTTCAGGAATCTCCAGTCGTTCACCTTGAAACCAGCGATCTGTGCCAAGGCGTCCGATCTGATTGGTTTCCCCGCATTCTTCTCCTCAATGATCTGCGCAAGCGCAATCGCCTCTTCCAAAGTGTTCTTCGGAAATGTCCACACGCTGTAGGTGCTTGTTTTGCTCCCCCGCTTTCGATTCGGAGGGGACTTGGACTTGGGCTTAATGTCGCCGTCGCGCTTCGGAGGATGGCCGTTACCGGGATCGGTTGTTTCACTCATATTTCGATTATCGCTGCTACAGGGCGTGCCCTGAGTCCGTCAACACAATTCTGCGCTTCATTGTTTACGCGGCGGTGAAAAGGTGAATGAGCTTGCCCCGTTGGGGCAACCTGCCACCGCCCCGCAGGTTCGCTGCATCCGCTGACGGGTTTGCCACATCCGCTGACGGGTTTGCCACATCCGCTGACGGGTTTGCCACATCCGCTGACGGGTTTGCCACATCCGCTGACGGGTTTGCCACATCCGCTGACGGGTTTGCCACA
>DATDFH010000564.1:0-14574 GCA_036522715.1 Verrucomicrobiia bacterium | reverse complement strand
GCCGCTCGCAAAATCGTAGCCGCCGATCTGCTTCCAGCCATTGACGATGATCTGCGTGCGGCGTTCGTACACGGCGATGGTGGGCGTGCACCAGTTCGCCACTTCCTTGCGCGGCGTGCGCCAGAGTTCGCGTCCGTCGGCCGCGTCGTAGGCGGCGAGAAACTGCTCGCTCAACACGTCGCACTGCACGATCACACGGCCGTCGTGCAATATCGGCGACGCGGCGAAACCCCACTGGAGATCCGGCGAATCCCACGGGCCGGCGTCCATCTTCCCGAGATCGCGATGCCAAAGCCGCATGCCCTCCATGTCGAAGCAGAACAGCCCTTCCGAGCCGAAGATCGCCACGATGCGCTTGCCGTCCGTCGCGGGCGTGGAGTTGCAATGCGACGCCTTGGTGTGCCGCTCCTGCCGCGGCACCGCTTCGTGACCGGGTTTGTCCCACAGGATCTTCCCGCTCGCCTTGTCGAGGCAGAGCAGGCGCCATTGGTGCGGCTCCTTTTCCTTGTAAGAGTCGCCATCGCCGTAGATGCCGATCTTCAAGTCCGCCTTCGCGCCCGGCCGCACCGCCGTCGCGATGTAAATGCGGTCGCCCCACATGATCGGGTTCGCGTGGCCAAGACCGGGAATTGAAGTCTGCCAGAGGAGGTTCTCTCCGGTTTCAACGTTCCATCTCGTCGGCACCGCATAGTCCGACACGCCGCTGCCGCGCGGGCCGCGGAACTCCGGCCAGTTCGCATTCGAAGCCGCGCGGACGGCGACGCAAAACGTCAACATCCCGATGAAAGCGGGCAACGAACGAAAGCGACTCATTGTTCGAAAGCCTCGTTCAAACCTCCACCCACTTCCGGGTCTTGCTGCTCTTTAGCACCGCCTCGCACAGCTTCACTTCGTGGTGGCCGTCATCCGCAGTCGCGAAGAGGACAGGCGTCTGGCTTCCGCTGGCAATGTGCTCATAGACGGCGCGGTAGTGCATTTTGTGGCTGTCGGGAAAACCTTCGGGATGGCCGCCGGGATAATCGGTAAAACCTGCCACGTCCTCGCTGAAGCCAGCGGTGGCGCGCTGGAGAATCTGATTCGGCTCGTCGCGGCGGCCAACGAGAATTTCGTTCGGCTGCTGGAGGTCCCAGCGCACGCTGCCCTTGGTGCCGTAGATGCCGAGCGCGAGGCTGCATTTCCAGCCGGCGGCGACCTGTGAGATGGAGGCGTTGGCATGGGTGCCGTTCACAAAGCCGTGCTTCGCCTTGCCGAACTTGAGCAGGACGCTGCCGAAGTCCTCGGTATCCACTTTGTAAGGCAGCATCGTCTTCGGATCGATCTTCGCGAACGTCTGCACCTCGTCCTTGGGCCGGTAGCGGGTCTTGTGGAAGGTCTCGATATGCGCGAAGACGGCTTCGGCTTTCGCGCCGAGGATGAAGGAGACGGCGTCAATCCAGTGCGTGCCGATGTCGCCGACGGCGCGGAGCTTACCGCCTTCGCTCGCGAGTAGGCGCCAGTTGTAGTCGTTGTCCTTGAGCAGCCAGTCCTGGAAGAAGTGGCCTTGCACATGAATGATCTTGCCGAGATCGCCGCGCTGAACCATCGCGCGCATTTGGAGCACGGCGGGGAAGAAGCGGCACATGTAGTTGACGGCAAAAACGGGCGAGCCTTTCTTCCTCACCGCGGCGACAACCTTCGCCGTCCCCTTTGTCGTCATGCCCAGCGGCTTTTCGCAGACGACATGTTTACCCGCGGCCAGCGCGGCGAGTGATTGTTCGACGTGGACTTTGTTCGGCGAGGTGATGTGGATCACGTCCACGTTCGGCGAGCGATACATCGCGCGATAGTCGTAGTCGCCATAGACCTCGGGGATGCCCCACTTGTCGGCACACGCGCGGGCGGATTTGGTCGAGCCGCAAATCGCCGTGACCTGAACGCCGAGGCGTTTGAGCGCTTCGATGTGGACGGGGCCGATGAACCCGGTGCCGATGACACCGGCGCGAAGTTGGTGCAACGGGATGCTCATGCGCGGGAATTCAACCACGATGAGCCGGCGCAGGAAAGAGCGGCGCTCCGGTTCAAATCGCAAACGGCTCCGGTCCGCCGCCGCGCACCTTGTCGGACACCTCTACCTCGATCGGCACGACGTGGCTGATGACGTAGGAGCCGCGATGCGGGTCGCGTTGCATCGGCTGGACGCGGCCGCGCGAGTCCATTGCCCGCGCCATGACGGTGCAACGCCCTGGCTTCGCGGGTGTGCGCCAGTGGTATTCCCAAAAGCGCCACGCGTAGGGCACCGGATCGCCGAGGAGATTCGCCGCGTCCCACGTCGTGCCGCCGTCGGCGCTAACCTGCACCTGGGTGACATTTGCCTCGCCGGCCCACGCGGCGCCGTGGACGCGATAGATTGAATCGGCCGCGACGATTTCGCGCGGCGCGGGGCGGGCGATCTGCGCCTTCACTTCGTTCTCGGTGACCGGGAGCAGTTGCGTCGGCAGTCCTTGCCGCGCTTCCCAATACGTGTAATCGGCCGACTTGAAGTAGCCGCGAAACGGGCGATCAACGAGCACGATGCGCTGAAGCCACTTCACCGACGCCATGCCGTACCAACCGGGCACGACCACGCGCAGGGGAAAGCCGTGCGACGGCGTGAGCGGTTCGCCGTTCATTGTGTGAACCAGCAACACGTCTGACGTGAACGCCTTCGTCAGGGGAATGCTGTGCGCGTAGTGGATATTCCCCGGCGATGGCGGCTTCGCGAGCTTGCCGCTGTCGGTGCCCTCGAACACAACCTCGACTGCGCCGGGTTGAACGCCAACGCGTTCGAGCACGGTGGCGAGCGGGACGCCCGTCCACTCGGCGTTGCCTACGGCGCCAAGTTCCCACTGGAGGCCGTCCACTTTGGGCGAGAGGAAAATGCGATTGTTGCCCGCGCACTCGATCGTCGCCGCGACGGTGCGCGTCTTCAGGCCGAGCAATTCATCGAGGCTCAACTCACACGGGCGCTCGACCAAGCCTTCGATCTTCAACCGCCACGTGTAAGCCTCGATCTTCGGCACGGCGAAATGGCTGCGCACGAAGAACTGTTCGTTCGCCGTGACAAAGCTGCGGAGCGTGGCGAAGGGGAATTCGAGATTCTCCGGTTCCTTGTCGCGCAGGATGAGGCCGGCGAACGAGTGGTGTGCGGTGGCGGCGGGAGCTTCCGAGAGTGCGGTCGTGTTCATAGTCGGTGCACGTCGTGAGGACGATCCAACTCAGTCACCAGCACAAGCGTCGGTCAAGTGTGGAGTTGCCCGGAACTACTTGGCGCTGCTTGCCGCCACCGGAGGCGTAAGAGGCCCGTTGTGTTTCCACAACCGTTCCTTGAGCTGCGGGAACAGCGCGAGCGCGTTCTCGCGCAGAATCTGCCGGCCGATATGCAGCGCGTGTTCCTCCTGCAACTCGCCGCGGTCGATCCGTTCGGCCAGCACCTCGGCCACGCAACGGCGCGTGAACTCCGTCGCGCCGTAAATACCCTCGGGGTGATTGCAGTCCGCGCCCCACATGATCCGGTCGGACGGCATCACGTCGAGCCACTCGTGGAACGCGCGCTTCGCCGTGTGGTAACTGAGCGTCGGCAGCCAGACCGAATCGATCCACACGTTGCGCGGATATTTCGCGACAATCATGCCCGTCTCGCCGACCCACGGGAAGCCGCCGTGGAAGAGGATGAACTTCGTCTTCGGATTCGCCGCGATCAGATCGACGAGCAGCATCGGGTTCGAGCCTTGGATGCGCGCGTGGCCGGTGTGGATTTGAAACGGCAGCCCATGCTTCGCGCTCAACCCCACCAGCCGCCACATGATGAAGTCCTCGAAGTCCTGGATCGCCTCGGCCGAAAGTTTGTCGCGCGGATGGCCGAAGGCTTTTGCGGCGCGCTCCTTCGACACGTTCTCGAAGCGCAACGAACGCTGGTAGGCCACGGTGGTTTTCAGGCAGACCGCGCCGGCTTCCTTCGCCCGAACGAAATGGCGCTCGATCAGTGCGAGATACTCGTCGAAAGTTTTCACCGGCAAGTTCTCCGCCTGCGCGAGGCGGTAAGGGTTCTCCTTCGGGTTGCTGAACTCCGACGGATGGAAGCCGCGGAAGAAACTGTTCACACGAAAGACGAGCACCTCGAACGGATAGTAGGTCTTGAACTCCAGCGCCGCCCAATGCGGGTCGTTGAACATCAGCTCGATGTTCGCGCGCTCGGTGACCACGTGGTAGAGCCAGCGCTGGTCGCGGTAATTGTCGAAGATGCGGTCGTTGAGCGCGCGCGCCTGCTCGTCGGTGATCGTGTCGAAGTCCACGCCGTAAAGGTCGCGGAAAGCGGGGAGCTGGTAGCGATAGACACTCATGGCGCGTGCGTTGGCGAAATCATTCTTCGCCTTCGCCCACCATACGTCGAATCGGCCACCAGACTTCCACGGCGTGATCGGATTGATCCAGTTGAGGTAACTGTTGCGCCACAATCCGGCCAGATTCATCCCGTGGCCGCGCTCGGTCTCGACGTAGCCGGGCAAAATCTCGAACGGGAACAGATGATCGTGCGTGTCGATGGCCGGTACCGCGTCGAGGGCGCGCTTCACGCGTGTGAAGGTCGATGAAGGCGTGGCGTCTGCCGCAATGGCGGCGTCGCTTGTTAGGTCGCTGCCGAGAGCGGCGGCAAGAAGGCTGAGGATTGCGCGTTTCATGGCGGGAATGTCCGCACTCAATTCCCAACGCCCGCGCTTGTCACGCGAATTTTCTTTGGCAATGCTCGTCTGCACATCTGCCACGCATGAAACGCATCGCACCGCTCGCCGTCATCTTCGCTCTCGTCCTCCTCCTTGATGCCGCCGATGCGCCGAAATCCAAACCACTGCCGCCTGACATCGCCAAACTCGTCGCCGCCGAGAAACCGCTCACGCCCGCGCAGTCCCTCGCGGCGATGCAGACCGAACCCGGCCTGCGCGTCGAACTCGCCGCCGCGGAACCAGTCACCGGCGATCCCGTGGCGCTCGCGTGGGACGAGCGTGGCCGACTGTTCGTCGCCGAGAACCGCGGCTATCCCGAAGGCCCCGGCGAAGGCAAACCGCCGATGGGCATCATCGCGATGCTCGAAGACACCGATGGCGACGGCGTCTTCGACAAGCGCACCGAATTCGCCACCGGCCTGAGTTATCCCAATGGCCTCATGTGCTGGCGCGGCGGCTTGATCGTCACGTGCGCGCCGGACATTTTTTACCTCAAGGACACCGACGGCGACGGCAAGGCGGACGTGAAGAAGGTTCTGCTTACTGGTTACGAGATGGGCAAGACCACGCAGATTCGCGTCGCGCATCCGACGCTCGGTCTCGACGGATGGATTTATCTCACGAGTGGACTCACCGGCGGCAAGGTCACGTCGCCCGATCATCCCGAGCGCAAGGCCGTCGAATTCACCAAGAACGATACGCGCTACCGGCCCGACACGCTTGAGGTGGAAATCATCGCCGGCATCGCGCAGTTCGGCCAGTGCTTCGACGACTTCGGGCGCAAGTTCACCGTGGACAACCGCCACCCGCTCCAGATGATCGCCATCCACCCGCGTTACCTGAAGCGCAACCCCAACCTCGCCTTCAGCGAAACCGTCGCCGACGTGGCGGCCTCGGACAAACTCGGCTTCGTCTATCCGCTCGCGAAAGACCAGACCACCGCCTCGATGCACCCGAACCTCCTGCACACGCCGCACGCGGGCACGTTCACGTCGTCGTGCGGCATCCGCATCTACGGCGGCGACGCGCTCCCGCCGGAATTCGCCGGCAGTTCGTTCACGTGCGAACCGGCGCAGGCGCTCGTGCAGCGGCAGGTCGTCTCGCCTGGCGGCGCGTTGCTCAAGGCCCAGCTTCCGCGTCCCGGCACCGAGGTGATGGTCACGGCCGACAGTTGGTTCCGCCCCGTCTTCGCGCAGAACGCCCCCGACGGCGCGCTCTACGTTGCGAGCATGTATCGCAAGTTCATCGACCACCCGCAGTATGTGCCCGCCGAACTGCGCGACAAACTCGACTTCGTCTCCGGCCGCAACCAGGGCCGCATCTACCGGCTCGTCGCTGAAACGCGGAAGGCGGAACGCGGAACGCGGAAGTTCGATCTCGGCAAAGCGACCGTGCGGCAACTCGTCGCCGAACTGGAGAATCCGAAAGTGTGGTGGCGCGAAACGGCTTTCCGCCTGTTGCTCGAACGCGCCGACATGTCCGCGCTTCCGCCGCTCAAGTCGCTCGCGAAATCCGGCAAAACGCCGCAAGCCCGCGTGCTCGCGTTGCACCTGCTGGAGAATCTCGGCGCACTCGAGGAAGCGCAGCTCTTCGCTTCGCTTGGCGACAAACATCCCGGCGTGCGCGAGAACGCGCTGCAACTGGCCGAACCGCGCCTTGCAAAATCCGCGAAACTCGCCGCGCAGGTGAAAGCTCTCGCTGACGACGCCGATGCCCGCGTCCGTTTCCAGGCTGCGCTGACGCTCGGCGAACTTCCCGATTCGGAAGTTGTGAATCTCCTCGCCCGCATCGCCACGCGTGACGCCGCCGACCGCTGGACGCGCGCCGCGGCGTTGAGTTCCGTGGCCAAGCGCGAGGGCGAGTTCCTCGACGCCGTGTTGAGGACCGCCGGCAAGTCGGAAGGCACGACCGCGTTGCTTGCCGAAACCTCCCGCGTCGTCGGCGCCGCGCAATCGCCGGATGCGTTGGCGCCGCTGCTGGCAAAACTCACCACTGCTGCCTCGCTCGACTATGCCACAAAATCCGCCGCCGTGACGGGCCTCGGCGAAGCGTTGCGCCCGCGCAAACTCTCGCTGCAAAAACTTGCCGACACCAACCCGCAGGCGCGCGAGGGCCTCGATCACCTGATGCAAAACGCCGTCGCGCTCGCCACCGACTCGAAGCAACCCACGCCCGCGCGCCAGGCCGCCATCGGACTGCTCGCGTTCTCCGACTTCGCGATGGCGGGCAAGCCGTTGCAGGGTCTGCTCAGCCCGCAGCAGACGACCGAGATCCAGTCCGCCGCGGTGAAGGTGCTCGCGCTGTTGCCCGGCTCCGACGCGCCCAAATTCCTGCTCGACCCCGTGCGCTGGAAAAGTTTCACCCCGCCCGTGCGCGAGGCCGTGCTCGGCGCGATGCTCTCGCAGAGCGCGGGCGTGAAGGGATTGCTCGACGCCATCGAGTGCGGCGCCGTGGCTCCGACGAGCCTCGACACCACGCGCCGCAACGCGCTGCTCAAGAACCGCGACAAAGGGGTCGCTGCGAAGGCTGAGGCGCTGTTCAAAAACCTCGGCGGCGGCGACCGCATGAAGGTCTATGAGGAATTCAAGCCGGTGCTCTCGCTCGCGCCCAACACGCCCAACGGCCACGCCATCTTCACCAAGACCTGCGCGCAATGCCACGTGATGAACGGCGAGGGCGCGAAGGTCGGCCCCGAGCTGACCGGCATCCGCAACCAGCCCGCCGAGGTGTTGCTGCTACACATCCTCGTGCCGTCGTACGAGATCGTGGCCGGCTTCAACGCCTACGAGATCGAGTTGAAGGACGGCCGCACCGCCACCGGCCTGCTCGCCTCCGAGACGCCCACGAGCGTGACGTTGCGCCGGCAGTTGGGCGAGGAGGAAACCATCCTCCGCTCGAACATCGCCGCGATGACCGCCGGCAACCTCTCGCTCATGCCCGACGAACTGGAGAAGACGATGAGCAAGCAGGACCTGCGCGACCTCATCGCGTTCCTCAAGGGGGAGTGAGGTTTTCTTTCAGCGCAAAGGCGCAAAGGCGCGGGGAGGAAGAAATTTCTTTGCGCGCTTTGCGTCTTGGCGTCTTTGCGCTAAATCATTTCCGCCTGTCACGCCTTCGGCGGCAGCGTGCTGGGTTTCTTTTGGGCGAGCACCCAACGGCGATGGGCCACGTTCACTGCGCGCGTCAACGCGTCGAGCGAAACGCCCGGATGCCGCGCCAGCACGTCGTCGAGTTTGGCGCGGTAGATGGCCTCCAACCGTCTGGCGTCCTCGCCGGTTCGCGCTTGGCGCACCGCATCAAAGGCGAGCACCAACGCCTCCAGCTCAGGCTTCATTCCGGGAACACGGCCGCCAGGATTTTGTCCGCCTCCGCTTCAGGCATCGGCTCCTGGAACTGTCGCCACGAGTGTTCCAGTTGAATCAGCCGGCCTTCCAGTTCGTTGACCGCGCTCCGGTCCGGGAAATCCGGGTCCGAAGTCATCGTCAACATGGCGCGCGCGGAACGCAGCAGCCACTTGATCGCCGTGCGATGCGCTTCCAACGCGGCGCCGGACGGCGACTGCTCCAACATCTCGCGCCGCTCCCGGTCGAAGAACTCCTGACACAACGCAGAAAAATGCCGCACGCTTTCGCGGGTGAATTCTTTGAGGTTCTCCGCGGCGGCGGCGGCGGCGCTTCCCGGCGCGAGGTTCGTGGCGTTCATCGCATCGAAACCTGACAGAACTCGAAGCGGCGGGCAAGCCTGACACCGCGCCTCTCGCTCATGCCCGACGAACTGGAGAGGACGATGAGCAAGCAGGACCTGCGCGACCTCATCGCGTTCCTCAAGGGGGGAGTGAGCGTTTCTTTCGACGCAAAGGCGTGAAGCTGGCAGGATGAATGGGCGCAACATGGGAGCAATGCCATTGAACGCCGGAGGCGTAAGGCGCGTGTACGTTCTAGCTCACGCAATCTTTAGATACAGCGGCTGAATCCAAGTCGCAAAGCCGCGCCGATTTGTTGGGGCGTCGAGTCAGCAGAAACTTTCACCTCCACGATTCCGTCGCCCTTCTCACGTCCAAACCTTTCGAGTGTCTCATGACGCATCGGAGATATGGTGATCAAACCCTCAGTACTTTCGATGCCGCAGCATTGCATATCCTTGAAGAGGGCGCGGCGGCTCTTGTAACCGTAGCGCTGCACCATCGCATCGACCCACTGCGCGCCCTGCTGTTTGCACAGTTCGTAATCAAAGAATTCAGCAGCCTCTTCCAACTTTATGAGGCGAGTGTGCGCCAAAGCGTCCAGCACCGCCGAACCGATTGCTTCATCGCTCGCGTCTGGAGGTAGCAAGTGCGATTTGCCCTGCGGATCGCGGCGCATCCGGCGATAGCCGGATAACGTGGAAATCGAAAAGAAGTCATCGTTCTTCAACGCCTGCGCAGAGGGTCTTTTCTTTACTTCGTTCATGACTCATTTCAGTTCCGAAAAGTTACACATTGGTTGATCTCCAGTCATCCGCATTGCCCCGTCATGCAAGCATTTCCGTTGGTGCAACTTCGATCTTCTCCGCGATGGCCTTGGGGATGGGCGCGGCGCTCATCTTGCCGTGGCCGTCGCGGGTGACGCAGACGACGGTGAGCCGGCCGCGCGCGACTTCGACGGGATGCGGCGCGTTGAGCTTGCGGAACTTGAAGAGGTAGCTGAGGGACTTCGCCTTCTTCTCGCTGACGAGCATGTGGATTTCAAACTCGTCCTCGAAGTGCAGCGGCTGCTGGTAGTCGCACTCGGCGTGCACGCGCGGCCAGCCCACCGGCGGATCGACCTGCCGCGTCATGACGGAGAAGCCGAGCGAGCGGAAGAAGGCGTGCTCGGCCGTTTCCATGTAGCGGAAGAAATTCGAGTAGTGGACGATGCCGGCGGCGTCGGTCTCGGAGAATTCCACGCGCCGGGTGGCTTTGAATTCGAAGGCCATGAGAAGAAGCTACGAATGACGTATGACGTATGACGAGCCGAAAAGCGGCGCGGGCTCCGGACACTCCGCTCACCGGTTCGCGCCGAGCATTTCGGTGTAGGTGGTCCCGGTCTGTTCGGCCATCGCCTGGATGCTGAATCGCTCGTGGACGGCGTTGCGCCCGGCGGCGCCAAGGGCACGGGCGCGGGCCGTGTCGAGTAGCAGTGATTCAATGCCGTCGGCCAGCGCGGTGACATTCGGCTCGGCGATCAGGCCGCCGCCGGTCTCCTCGATGATTTCGGAGAACGCGCCGTGGCGCGGTTGCACAACGGGCACGCCAGCGGCGAGTGCCTCGATGACGTAGAGGCCAAACGCCTCGCCGTAGAGCGCGGGTGTGGAGAAGACGGTCAGGTCGCGGAGGAACGCGAGCTTCTCCTCGCGGCTGACGTTCGGGAAGAAGCGGACATCGCCGAGCACGCCGGCGGATTCCAGTCTGCGCTTCTGCTCCGCGACGAAAGGTTCATCGGACGGCCCGCAGCCGCCGCCGACGTGCAGCTTAAGCCCCGGCACGCGGTTGCGGTGGCGAAGTCCGATGAACACGTCCACCAGCAGATCAAGACCCTTTTCGCGGCACATGCGGGCGAAGTAGCCGAGCGTGGGAGGATTCCGGATTCTGGATTCCGGATTCTGGATTTCGAAGCCATCGAGGTTGATGCCGTTGTAAATCACGCGGGACTGATTGGGACGGAGATTGAGCCGGCGCGACATGAGTTCGTCGTAGTAACGGCTGGGGGCGATGAAGAGATCCACGTCGCGGGCGCGCTCGGTGAGGAGTTGCCACGCGGCGTCGCGCTCGCGCGGCGGGAGGGCGTCGAGAAACGTGTCCTCGCCTTGCAGCGTGACGACGACCGGCACGACCAACTCACGCTTGAGCTTGCGCACCATGCCGACGAGCAGAGCGTTGGAGAGGCAGATGATGTCGGGCGGATTGTGCGCCTTGAGCCACACGATGAGTTCATCGAGTTCGCGCGCCTGATTACCGTCTTCGCCGCGCATCATCGAGAGCGTGAGATCGCCCACGTCCGCGGCGCGTGTCTTGGCGGCACGGCCGGCGGCCCATTGGAGAATTTTGGGCGATGCGAACCAGCGGTGCAGCCAACCCGGCATGTGGCGGAACAGGGAGGATTTCTGTTCGAGGTAAACGTTGACCCCGCTGAAGAAGATCGGAGCGCCCGCGCTTTGATCCTGCTCGTCGAGTGTCATCGGCAGGTAAAGCGGAAGCATCGTCACGTCATGCCCCTGCTTGCGCAGTTCGGCGACGAGGGCGTTGTCGCGGAAACAATTCCCGCAATACATCCCGCCCGCGCCCGGGGTGATCTGAACGATGGTCATCGCGGGTAATCCGTAACGAGTGATGCGCAAGAATGCAACGGACGCCCCGCTTGGGTTTACGGATTACTCATTACTCGTTACGCCGGCTGCAGATTCGCGCCCGACTTCGCCAATGGCTGGCCCACTGGAAGTTCATCCGGCAGCGGGACAAATTCCGAGATGGCTTTCCATAGCTTGCTGAAGTCCTTGCTCACGTCGCCCGAGAGGCAGTCGGTGATCTCGCCGGCCATGTCAGGGTATTTGTCGATGACCTGCTTGAAGGAGAAGTTCGGATCGTAGAAGGCATAGACCAGTTTGCGCATGTTCTCGATGCCTTGGCGCAGGGCGGAGGCATAAGGCGCGAAGCGTGACGGCGAAAAGTCGCGCGCGAGCAGCGCCTCGTGCACGGCGTCGGCCGCGAGCACGCCACTCTTGAGCGCCAGCATCAGGCCGCTGGAAAAAACCGGGTCGAGGAAGCAAAACGCGTCGCCGACCAACAGCAAACCCTCGCTGCCACAGTGGCGCGAGTGGTGCGAGTATTCACTGGTGACGTAGTAGTCGCCGGTGGACTGGCCGACGGAGAGGTGGTCCTTGATCCAGAGATTCTCCTCAACCTCCCGGTGGAAGATGGCCTTTGGGTCGCGCACGCCGCCGCGTGTGAGGTATTTGCCCTCGGCCACAACGCCCACGCTCACCATGTCGTCGTGCATCGGGATGTGCCAGAACCAGCCCTTGTCGGGGATCATCGCCACGGTGGTCTGGCCCTCGTCCATGCCCGGCTCGCGCTTGGAGCCTTTGTAGTAGGTCCAGACCGCGATCTTGTTGAGATAGGGATCTTTCATACGCCAACCGTTGCGCACGGCGGTGAAACTTTCCTTGCCCGTGCAATCAAGCGTCAGCGACGCGAGGAACTCGACGACTTCGCCGGATTTCTTCTGCGCGCGCACGCCGACCACGCGGTCGCCGTCGCGCAACAGTTCCTTCACGGTGATTTCCTCAACGACCTCGGCGCCCTTGTCGCGCGCGTGCTGCATGAGCATCAGGTCGAACTCCGAGCGCAACACCTGCCACGTCTGCGCGACCGTGTCCTTGTCGTAACGGTTGAAGAAGTAAAACGGCTGGCTCGCCTTGCCGTTCGGCTGGGTGAACACCACACTGTATTTCTTTTGGAAGTGTGACGCCTTCATCTTCGGGACGAGGCCCAGGCGCTCCATCGGTTGATACGTGAACGGGATCATCGACTCGCCGATGTGGTAACGCGGGAACTTTTCGCGTTCGAGCACGAGCGCGCGATGGCCATATTCGGCGAGGATGGCCGCGGCCGAGCAACCCGCGGGGCCGGCGCCGATGATGATGGTGTCGTAAGTGTTGTCCGTTTTCATGGGATCAAGTCTTTGGCGTCTCCGGCGGCAGGATTTCCACGATCTCCGCCAGCGCGCGGTTTTGGGTGTCGAAGTGCGTGTTGCGCCGGCCGTAAAGCAGGTGCGAGCCGTCCAGGCGCAAGACGCGGTTGATCAGCTTGTCGGACTGGACCCGCAAATAGGCCTTGGGCCGGCTGGCGTGGGCCACCGCACAGTCGCGCAGGATGTGGCCGAGCGGCTCGCGCTCTTCAAGGATCAACTTGCGCGCGGCGGGCGAGAACAGCGCGAGGTTCATCTTGATCGCGCCGAATTCGACCGGCACGTCCGAGCCGTCGAGTTCGAGGATGACTTCGCGGAAATAGAAGTCGTCGCGTTGCTGCCGGCGGAGCACGTGCAGATGGATTTTGCCGCCGTGAAATTTTTCCAGCGTCGGCGTCATGTCGTCACCATGAACGAGCAGTGTCCGGTAAGGCTCCGGCACGTCCTTGCCCTCGACGGCCTCGATAGGCGGCAATTCGCGCCCCTGCTGCGCGTAAAAATCGTCGAGCGGATACGCGATGGGCAACGCGGTCGGTGGTCTGGCTGTGGCTGGAGCGCTCATGAGTTCAGGCGTAACGTCCGGTCTCGTGCTCGGGCAGGAAAAATTCGTGCAACAGGCGATCCACTTGGAGCAGGCCGTCGCGGTTGAGACGGATGTCGTCGCCGTCCACGGTCAGATAGCCCCAGTCCTTCAGGCGTTGAAGCGCGGGAGCGAAACGCACGCGCGGATCGACGCCGAAGTGCTCAATGTAATAGCTCGCCTTCACCGCGCCGAGTTTGAGCGGCAGGATGAACTCACGGATGAGTTCCTCGTCAGCGCTCGGCCGGTAGGCGCGATACACGGGCGAGCGATCGCCGTGAATCGCCTCCATGTAGGGCGCGAACTCGTGCTGGTTCTGGTAATGCACGCCGCTGATGTGCCCGAAGCTCGCGACGCCGAGTGAGAGCAAATCCGCGCCGGTGAAGAGCCGCTGGCGATAGATGAACTTCGTCTTCGCTGGATCCTTCACCACGGTGCAGGTGCTGTTGACGCTGTAGCCGGCCTTCTCCATTTCCGTGAAGGCGTAGTTGACCCATTCGCGCTTCGTCTCCCAATCGGCCACAGGCGCGACAAGTTTGCCCTCGGCCTTCATGCGCTGGTAGATGGTCGTGTTGTAGGGAATCTCCATCTGGTAAATCGTCACCGAGTCGGGCGACATCGCGATGGTCTTGGCGACGCAATCGCGCCAGTTCTCTTCGGTCTCCTCGACCATGCCGGCAATGAGATCGATGTTGATCTGCGGAAAACCCAGCTCGCGCGCGTAACCGTAGGCGCGTGCGATCTCCTTGCTCCGATGCGCGCGGCCGTTGATGTCGAGTATGTGGTCGCTGAAGTTTTCCACTCCAAGCGACAGGCGCGTGACGCCGATTTCACGAATGGCCTTCAGCTTGTGATCCGTGAGCGTGCCCGGCTCGCACTCGAACGTGACCTCCTCCGCGCCGTCCCACGGGATGAGGCGCTTCATGCCGTCGGTGAGATGGTGAAGCTGCTTCTCCGAAAGATAACTCGGCGTGCCGCCGCCAAAATAGACAACGCTCGCCTTTCGCCCCCCGACGAACGGCTTCTTCGCATAGAACTCCAACTCGGCCAGCGCCGTCTCGATGTAGTCCTTGATCTCGGACGAGTCCTTGTCGGTATAAACCTTGAAATAGCAGAAGTGGCAGCGCTTCCGGCAAAATGGAATGTGCATGTAAACGCCCAGCGGCACGCCGGGCCGCGGCTGCTGCTCGATGGCCCGCTCGAACTCGCCCACGAACTCCGGTTTCCAGAACGCGAACGGCGGGTAGTTGGCGACGAAGTAATTGCCGGCCTTGGTCTCGTGGTGAATCGGCGGACCGGCGGTCTTCGGCGCGGGGGAAATGGTAACGGTGCTCATGGGAAATCGTAGCTCAGTTCTTCTTCGTTCCAAAACAATAGACGTTGCCGTCTTCCGATCCGATGACGACCTTGCCGCTCGCCACGGCCGGCGAACTCGTCAGCCCCTGGCCGATTTCGTAGTTCCACAGCTCTTTGCCGTCCTTGAGCGAGAGCATGTAGAGCCGTCCGTCCTCCGAGCCGACGACCACTTTGCCGTCCACGACCACCGGCGAGCTGT
>DATDFH010000563.1:0-3605 GCA_036522715.1 Verrucomicrobiia bacterium | reverse complement strand
TCTGCGCCTCTTCGGGCGAACTCATCGTGATGAATCCGAAGCCACGCGGACGTCCGCTCATACGATCCACCATCAGGTTGGCTTCGACGACCGTGCCGTGCGCCGCAAAGGCGTCCTGCAGGTCGTTCTCGGTCGTGTTGTAGGAAAGATTCCCAACAAACAGTTTGGTACTCATGTGATGCTTTGCTGTCCAGACTACCGCCGCACTTACCTGACCGTTCCCGACCATCGGGTTTCAAATCATCACTGAACGTCGTTCACCTGAGGATTCACCAAGCCCGGGAAATGACTAGCTATCTAACAGACGCAGAAAAGATGGCCCAACCGCGCCGGGTTGCAACAGCAATTTCGATCCCTCGTTGGGCCGCTCCGGCGCGTCCCGGCCCGGCCCCGGGCTCAACCAATCTTCTGCCGGAAGCGCACGACACACAGCGCGAAAAGGGCGAAACCCATCCCGGCCATCACCACAAGGTGCTGCCAGAACTCTGCGAGGTCCGCGCCGCGCAGGATGATGGCGCGAGCAAGCTCGATGAAGTAGGTCGTCGGCAGGCAGGCGCCGATCCACCAAAAAATCGCTGGCATCGTTTCGCGCGGGAAGATGAAGCCGCTGAAGAACACCGACGGCATGATGAACATCATGCTCATCTGGAGCGCCTGCATCTGGTTCGCGGCGCGCGTCGAGAGCAGCAGGCCAAGGCTCAAGAGGCAGAAAATATAAACGACCGTCGAGACTGCCAGCGCGGTGAGGTCGCCGGCGATGGGCACGTCGAACAGCCAAGTCATGATCGCGTAGAGGCTGCTCGACATCACGATGCCAATGCACAGGTAGGGGACGAGCTTGCCGAGCATCAGGCCCCACTTCGAAAGCGGGCTGACGAGGAGTTGCTCCAGGGTGCCGCGCTCGCGCTCGCGCACCAGCGACATCGCCGTAGCAAACGTTGTCGCGATCTGGAGCACCACGCCGATGACGCCGGGCACAAAAAAGTTCGGGCTGCGCATCGCGGGGTTGTAGAGGATTTGCGGGCGCACTTCGACGGGCAGTTCGCGTACGCCGGTCTGCGCCTGGAAGTGGAGCAATGCTTCCCGAAACGTCACGGCAATGGCGGTGTTGAGCGCCGAGCCGGCGATCGTCGAACTGGAGCCGTCGATCAGCAGTTGCACGCGCGCCGTGTGGCCGGCACGCAGGTCGCGCGTGAAGTCGGGCGGGATTTGCAGGCCCACGTAAGCCTTGCCCCGCCGGATCGCGGCGGCGAGTTCGCCCACGCTCTGCACTTCGCCCACGACGCGAAACGTCTGCGTGTTCACAAAGCGCTCGATGATCTGCCGGCTCTCGGCGGTGCGATCCTCGTTGAGGACAACCATCGCCATGTGTTTCACGTCGTTGTCGAGCGCGTAGCCGAACGCGATCATCTCGATCAGCGGCGGGAAGAACATGAAGAACAGCGTGAGCGGATCGCGCAGGACCACGAGGAATTCCTTGTAGAGGATGGCGTGGAAGCCGCGGAAAGGAGTTCTCACTCACCGCCTCCATTTGCTCGCTCGCTCGTCAGCGCCACGAACACATCCTCCAACGACGGCGCGATGGGCCGGATGTCCGCCTCCGCGATTCCCGCCTTCGCCAGTTCGCCGCGCATGAGTTGCTCCGACATGTCCTGCTCGACCAACAGGTGCATGGATTGGCCGAAGACCGTCGCGGCCTTCACGCCGGGCAGCCGCCGCAATGCCTGCAAGCCCACCGTCACGTGTTCGCACGTCACGTCGATGCGCCGCGTGCCGGGCGGGTTCACAACCGCGAGTTGCTTGAGTTCATCGGGTTCGCCGCACACAACGAGTTTGGAGAACGAGATGTAGCCCACGTGCGAACAGCGTTCGGCCTCGTCCATGTAATGCGTGGTGACGAAGAGCGTGATGCCTTTGCTGGAAAACTCGAAGAGCAAATCCCACAACTCGCGCCGCGCCACCGGGTCGATGCCGGCCGTCGGCTCGTCGAGGAACAGCACGCTGGGCTTGTGCACCAGCGAGCAGGCCATCGCGAGCCGTTGCCGCCAGCCGCCGGAGAGCAGCGCGGCGCGGCGCGCGAGGTAGGGTTCGAGGTGCGTGAGCGCGATGAGTTCGTCGCGCCGCTGCACCAGCGCCGCACCGCGCAGCCCGTAAAGCCGCGAGTAAAACGTGAGGTTCTCATGCACCGTCAGCTCGTCGTAGAGCGAGAACTTCTGCGACATGTAACCGATGAGTGACTTGATGTGCTCCGTCTGCCGCGCCACGTCGTAGCCCGCGATGGTCGCGCGCCCCTCGGACGGTTCCAGCAACCCGCACAGCATCCGGATGACGGTGGACTTGCCCGAGCCGTTGGGTCCGAGAAAGCCGAAGATGCTCCCCTTGGCGACGCTGAACGACACGCGGTCCACGGCGGTGAAATGCCCGAACCGCTTGGTCAGATTTTCGCAGTGGATCATGGCGTCCGCAGCCATAAATCTTCAAAGAGCAGTAGCATGAAGGGCAAATTTATCGTCTGCCTTCCAGTCACTAAAGAACCAACCGTATTTTCGGGCTGAAACAACTGCTCGGTTCCTCAGCTTGGTTTTCATGTGCTCACGGAAGTGCTTTTCTATGTCGGAAACAGGATCAAGTGGGTCAGCCCACTCCAGTTGGCCGTAGCCCGGCGGTTCAACTGGTTGTTGCGTGTTCGACGGGTGCCAATCGTAGAGTTTGTATGCACGAAACCGCAGTAGAGTTTGAATTTCAGATGAATGGTCGGTGAGCTTTGCGAGAAACGAAGGGGTAACGCAAAGGTTGGCAAGTGATGTGTAACATCCCACGTCTTGAGTCAGGCCGTCCCAGATGTGATTTAGCTGCAAATCTTTTTTCCCGGTAATGGGTCTCAGACTGTTTGCCGCAATAAAAGTCATGTGGGGACCGGCGTTGTCATCATAGACTACTTTGTCGCTGTCGTCCCATTGGTTGCGGCGTTTGAAGTCTCTTACCATCCGAAACACGTTTTGATTATGTGTTTGAGTGACCGTGTCAGGGTGAGAAAATACTGCGAGTGAAGCCACTGTTTGAGGAAGCGATCCGTAGCAACTTGAGCGGAGAATCTGCTCAAGAGCCTTCCGGCCGTTCAAGGAATAGTCGCGAAAAGTCGGTTTCATTTTTTCGCTTCCGGAAACTTCACCTCCACCGACATGCCGGCGCGCAGTTGGCCTTCGGGATTTTTCAGCCGCACCTTCACGGCGAAGACCTGCTGGATGCGCTCGGCGGCGGTCTGGACGTTGCGCGGGGTGAACTCGGCCGCGCGCCCGATCTGCTCGACCGCGCCCTTGAACTCGCGGCCGTTGAAGGCGTCGGCGCGCACGTCCACGGCCTGGCCGGGTTGGATGCGGCCCAGCCACGGTTGCGGCACGAAGACGCGCACCCAGAGGTGATTGGTCAACAGCAGCGTGGCCACCTCACGGTTGGGCGCGAGCACGTCGCCGGGCTTCACGCTGAGCACTTCGAGCACGCAATTGGTCGGCGCCGCGATGGTCATCTCGCGGAGTTGCGCGTCGGTTTCAGCGAGTTGCGCGCGCGCCTGCGCCAGCCGCTCGGGGCGCGTGCCGGCCAGCAGC
>DATDFH010000562.1:0-4535 GCA_036522715.1 Verrucomicrobiia bacterium | reverse complement strand
GCTTCGTGCCCTTGCTGACGTTCAGATTCTGACTCACGGCGCCCGTGCCGCGTCCGCCGCAGCCGATGAGCGCCATCTTGAGCGTGTCGCTGCCCGCCGCGTGGGCGAAGCGTTCGATGGGCAGCGCGCTCAATGCTGTCGCGGCTGAAGCGGAATGGAGAAATGAGCGGCGGGTAACCGGGCGATCGACAGAAAGGGCGACGGGTTTCATGCGCGAATTGTGAAATGCGCCGACAGCCGCAACAAGCGGAAACGCGCGCTCCGAAAACTTCGCATTGCCTCGCGCGGCGACTTCCGCCAAACACTGCGCGTCCCGTTCACAACCATGACATCCGCCGCCACATCGTCGCCGCGTTGGTACTCCGGCGTCACCGGCTACCAATGGCTCGTGCTCGTGATCGCCTCGGCGGGCTGGATCTTCGATGCCTTCGAAGGCCAGATTTTCAACCTCACGCGCAACGACCTGCTCGCCGAACTCCTCAAGGTCGCCGGCAGCGATCCGCAGGTGAAGCGTTGGGGCGACATCTTCCTCGGCGTCTTCCTCGCGGGCGGCACGCTCGGCGGAGTTCTCTTCGGCTCGCTCGCCGACCGCTGGGGGCGCAAGCCCACGATGGTCGTGACGATTCTGTTCTATTCAATCTTCTCCGGCCTGACGTTCTTCGTGACGAATCTCTGGCAGGTGGCCGTGCTGCGATTCTTCGTCGCGATGGGCGTCGGTGGCGAATGGGCCGTGGCCGCCGCGCTCGTGGCCGAGGTTTTTCCGAAACACGCCCGCGCCCACGCCTCGGGAATCTTCCATGCAACGAGCGTGCTCGGCACCTGGCTCGCCGCGCTCGCCGGCTTGTGGGTTGCCTCCAACTGGCGCTGGGCCTATCTCATCGGCGTCGGTCCAGCGCTGCTGACGCTCTGGGTCCGCGCGAGCGTGAAGGAACCCGAACGCTGGCAGCAGGCCACGACGGCGCACGAAAAGAAGGAACTCGG
Source organism: Verrucomicrobiia bacterium (assembly GCA_036522715.1). GTDB lineage: Bacteria > Verrucomicrobiota > Verrucomicrobiia > Limisphaerales > JACQFS01 > DATDFH01. The sequence continues at coordinate 3,554 of DATDFH010000562.1, read as the reverse complement.
CAGCTTCCGTGAGTTGCTCGGCAATCCGCGCTGGCGAGGCCGGGCCTTTGCCGGAATGCTGCTGGCCGCCATCGGCCTCGGAACATTTTGGGGCGTGATTGTCGCCGGCCAGGATCTCACCCGCGAACTGCTCCTGCGCACCGGTGCCGCCCCCGCGGAAGCTGCGAGCCAGGCCAAATTCGCCTACGGCATCGTGCAGTCCGCGGGCGGCGGACTCGGCCTGCTGGCGTTCGGCCCACTTGCTGTGCGGCTCGGACGCAGGCGCACCTTCGCGCTGATGCACGTGCTCGCCTTCCTCATCGTGCCTGTCGCGTGCTACCTGCCGCAGACGTACACGCAAATGCTCTTCGTCCTGCCGGTTTACGGCTTCCTCACGCTCAGCATCCACGCGGGCTATGCGATTTATTTCCCCGAGCTTTTCCCAAATCATCTTCGCGCCACGGGCACCGGCTTCTGTTTCAACGGCGGCCGGTTGCTCGCCGCGTCGATGCTGCTCTTCTCCGGCTGGCTCAAGTCGCTGCCCGGCATGAAACTCCCGCTTGCCATCACGCTGCTCGGCGTGCTCTTTCTCTTCGGCCTGCTCGTGCTGCTCTTTTTGCCGGAAACGAAAGACCAGCCGCTGCCGGAGTAACCCACGGATGAAACGGATTGAACGGATGTCCTCCCCTTGCTTCTTGATCTGCGGAGTCCGCGCCATCCGCGGGCAGAATCTTTTCCTCTCTCAACGTTCAAGATTCCTCTGTTAAACTTCGCCCCAACGAATTCACACCATGAAACTGTTCATCGACACCGCCGACGTCGCGCAAATCAAGGATGCCTGGAGCTGGGGCATCATTGACGGCGTGACCACCAATCCCACTCACGTCATGAAGACCGGCCGCAAGCCGGAGGACGTCTATCGCGAGATTCTGGAAATCGTGAACGGCCCCGTGAGCCTCGAAACCATCGCCACCGACGCGCCGACCATCGTGAAGGAAGGCCGCGCACTCGCGAAGCTCGGCCCCAACGTCGTCGTGAAAGTCCCCATCATCCGCGAGGGCCTGAAGGCCGTGAAGGAGCTTTCCGCCGACGGCATCAAGACCAACGTCACGCTGAACTTCTCGCCGCTCCAGGCGCTGCTCGCGGCCAAAGTGGGCGCAACCTACATCAGCCCGTTCGTCGGCCGGCTCGATTCCGTCGGGCACATCGGCATGGATCTCGTGCGGCAAATTCGCACCATCTACGACAACTACGGATTCAAGACGCAGATCCTCACCGCCGCCGTGCGCCATCCCGAGCACGTCCTCCAGGCCGCGCTCGCCGGCTCGGATGTCTGCACAATGTTCTACGACTTCCTGAAAATGCTCTACGACCACCCGCTCACCGACATCGGCCTGGACATCTTCCTCAAGGACTGGGCGAAGGCGACCGGCGGAAAATGAACCACCAAGACACCAAGGCACCAAGGGAACCGATTTCGGAGGAGCTGGACCGAATCGCGCATCAGATCGTCGATGCGGCGTTCGCAGTTCATACGTCACTCGGGCCGGGCTTGCTTGAAGGTGTCTATGAGATTTGCTTGGCGCACGAACTGTCCAAGCGGGGGCTCAAGGTCGAACGCCAGATTGTGCTGCCCGTTGTCTACGATGGTGTGCGAATTGATGCAGGCCTCCGGTTGGACCTGCTTGTGAAAAGTTCGATCATCGTGGAACTGAAGGCGGTTGAAACCGTTTTGCCAGTCCACCGCGCCCAAGTCCTCACCTATCTGAAGCTCTCCGGCAAACGACTCGGCTTTCTGATCAACTTTAACGTCCCTCGAATCAAAGATGGCATCCAACGAATCATTCTCTGAACCTCTTGGTGCCTTGGTGTCTTGGTGGTTCAAATGAAACTACGCCTCGGTTTCCTCGGCATCGGCGCGATGGGCCTCTCGCACGTGAACCAGTTTCACGTGAAGAACGCCGCGCGCGCCGAGTGCGTCGCCATCTGTTCGCGCAACGAGGCGAACATCAAGAAAGCCCTCGCCGTCGCCCCGAACGCCAAAGTCTTCCGCGACGAGCGCGCGTTGATTCACTCCGACCTCGACGCCGTCGTCATCTCCACGCCCAACTCCACGCACGCCGCGCTCGCGCTGGAGACGTTCAAGGTCGGCAAACATCTCTTCCTCGAAAAGCCCATCGGCATCACGCCCGACGAATGCCGCGCCGTCCTCGCCGCCGCCGAGGCGAGCGATCGCTTGGTGATGATCGGCCACGAACTGCGCTACTCGCCCTTCTTCCAGAAGATAAAAGCGCTTGTGGACGCCGGCGAGATCGGCCGTCCCCGCATGGTCTGGACGCGCGAGTTCCGGGGCCCGTTCCAGCCAAAGTCCGGCCAGTGGATCCAAGACGAGCGCCTCTCCGGCGGCATGATGGTGGACAAGAATTGCCACCACTTCGACGTGATGAACTGGTGGGTTGGCGCGCGCCCGCGCCGCGTCGCCGCCTTTGGCGCCAACGCCGTCATGCGCGTCGTCGATCCCGCGCACCAGGTCAACGACCACGCCACTGTCAGCTTCGATTACGACAACGGCATCCTCGGCACGCTGCACGTCTGCCTCTTCGCGCGCGACTTCCCGGAGGAGGAGCTTGAAATGGGCATCATCGGCGACGGTGGCTCACTCCAAACGCGCATCTCCGCCATCGAAATCCTCCAGTGGAAACGCGGTGCGAATCAGAAGACTCCCATCGTCCACAAAGTTCACTCGCCCGCCGGCGAAGGCTGGGGCAATCACCTCGGCTTCGACGAAATCCACACCTCGTTTCTCGACGCCGTGCTCGACGGCAAACCGCACGCGACTTCGGTGCGCGATTGCCTCGATGGCAGTCGGCTTGCGATTGCAGCGGAAACCTCCATCACCAAAGGAAGCATCGTTGAACTCTAGTCCGGCCAATTTTGACGCAAAGGCGCACAGGCGCGAAGAGTGCACGGCGTTTCTCTTTCGTTGCGTTCCTCTGCGTCTTTGCGATTTTCCGTCAAAATGAAAACCCATTCCCTCTACCTCAACGGTCAGTTCGTCACGACGGACAAAGGCATTCCCGTCCGCAATCCCGCCAACGGCGAAACCTTCGCGCAGATGTCCGCGTGCGATCGCAGCGTCGTCGCGCAAGCGTTGGCAGATGCACACGCCGCATTTCAGACGTGGCGCAACGTTGTCGGCAAGACGCGGGGCGATTTCCTGCTGAAAATCGCCGCCGAGGTCGAGCGCCGGAAAGACGAGATCGCCCGCGCCATCACGGATGAAAACGGCAAGCCGCTCGCGCAAAGCGCGGGCGAGATCGGCATGACCATCGATCATCTGCGCTGGTTCGCCGAGGAGGCGCGGCGCGGTTACGGGCGCACCATCCCGCCGCAGGCCGACGGCAAACGCCACGTCGTCATCAAGACTCCCATCGGCGTGGTCGCCGCGATCAGCCCGTGGAATTTCCCGCTCGTGCTCGCGGTGCGGAAGGTCGCCGCGGCGCTCGCCGCCGGTTGCACCGTCGTGCTCAAGCCGGCGAGCGCCACGCCGGTTTGCGCCGTGCTGTTCGCCGAGT
>DATDFH010000561.1:0-4489 GCA_036522715.1 Verrucomicrobiia bacterium | reverse complement strand
GCTTCACGCAGTTTTGCGTTGCATCGCCGATTTGTTCGGCATCGCGCAGCGGGTTCATCACCGGGCAGTTTCCCGCGCGCTGGCGGATCACGAGCTATCTCCAGACGCGCGCCGGCAACCGTGAATGCGGGCAGGCGGATTTTCTCGATCCCACGGCGCCGTCGTTCGTGCGCGCGTTCAAGGCGGCGGGCTACGCGACCGCGCACATCGGCAAGTGGCACCTCGGCGGCGGACGCGACGCGACGGATGCGCCGAAGTTTGCCGCGTACGGTTACGATGTCGGCCTCGGCACCTACGAAAGCCCGGAGCCAGCCGCGCCGCTCGGCTTGAAGACCGTGCCGTGGGGAGCCGAAGTGGAACCGCAACAAGTGCCGCGTCACGATCGCACGCGCTGGATGGTGGACCAGGCACTCGCGTTCGCCAGACAACACTCGGCGCAACCGTGGCTGGTGAATCTCTGGCTCGACGATGTCCACACGCCATTCCGTCCTTCGCCGAGCCAGCGCGAGAGTGCAGCGGACGGCGCGGGCACCGTTGAGTTTCGCGCCGTGCTCAAGGAAACCGACCGGCAGATTGGCCGGCTGCTTGACGGTCTCGCGGAACTCAAGCTGGCGTCGAACACCCTTGTGCTGGTTGCCGGCGACAACGGCCCCGAACCGTCGTTCGATCGCGCGCGCTCCGGCGGCTTGCGCGGCATGAAATGGAGCCTCTACGAAGGCGGCGTTCGCACACCCTTGATTGTCCGCTGGCCCGGCGTGGTGCCCGCCGGCGTGGTGAACGAAACCACGGTCGTCAGCGGCGTGGACTTTTTCCCGACGCTCTGCCGCATCGCGGGCGTTCCGCCGCCGCCCGACGCGGCCTTCGACGGCGAGGATCTTTCCGCCGCCTGGCGCGGGGCAAAATCGCCGCGGACCAAGCCGCTGTTCTGGGAGTACGGACGCAAACCTCCGCCCGCCGGCGCCGGCAAAGGACTGCGCGCGTTCCCTTATCCGAACGAGCCGGATGCCAAATCGCCGAACGTCGCCGTACGCGAAGGCAACTGGAAGCTCTTGATCAACGCCGACGGTTCCGGCGCGGAACTCTACGACCTCGCTGCCGACCGCAACGAGAGCCGAAACCTGGCCGCGGAGAAACCCGACGTGGCGAAGCGGCTTGCCGAAGCAGCGTTGGCGTGGCGAAAGTCACTGCCATGATGCGCCCGCGCGATGTTGAAACTTCAGAATTGGAGGATCAAACAAGGCTGCAAGCGCCGGGTTCCGGGTTCCGTTCAACAAGCATCACGTTCGGCGTTCTGGCTTCGGCCTTGATCTTGAACCTCGAGCTTTGCGCTTGGAGCTTCGCGGCGGGAGCAACGGCCCCGCGTCCGAACATCTTGGTCATTCTCGCCGACGATCTCGGCTGGTCGGACCTCGGCTGCTACGGCGGCGAGATCAGAACGCCGAATCTCGACGCGCTTGCTGCGGGCGGACTGCGCTTCACCCAGTTCTACAACTGCACGCGCTGCTGTCCTTCGCGCGCGTCGCTGCTCACGGGGCTTTATCCGCACCAGGCCGGCATCGGGCTGATGACTTCCGACCGCGCGGCGAAATATCCCGGCGCGGGCGATCAGGGCGAGGCGTTCCCCGGCTACCGGGGCGCGCTCAACGAACGGTGTGTTACGATTGCGCAAGTGCTCAAGCCCGCCGGTTATCGCACCGCCGCCGTCGGCAAATGGCACGTGGGCGACCGCGAACCGCCGACCAAGCGCGGCTTCGATGACTTCTACGGCTTCGTGAGCGGCTACGCGGTCGATTCGTGGGAGCCGCGCATGATGACGCGCCTGCCCGAGGGCAAGCCGCAGTACAGCTACAAGCCCGGCGAGTTCTTCGCCACCGACGCGCTCACGGATCACGCGCTGGATTTCCTGAAAAGCATGCGCAAGTCCGGCGCGCCGTGGCTGCTCTACGTCGCGTATCAGGCGGCGCATTTTCCCATCGCCTCGCGCAAGGACGACATGGCCGGTTATCTGGAAATTTACGCGCAAGGCTGGGACAAAATCCGCGAGCAACGTCTCGCACGACAGAAGAAGATCGGCCTGCTGCCCGAGAGCACCACGCTCACGCCCCGCAGCAAGATTCCCCATCCCGTTGCGTCCAAGCGCGAGGGCTCGTGGACCGACGATGGGAAAAATCCGCCGTGGGATTCGTTGCCCGCCGAGCGTCGCGCCGACCTCGCGCAACGCATGGCGGTTTATGCCGGCATGGTCACCGGCATGGATCGCAACATCGGCCGGCTCATCGCCGACCTGCGCGCGAGCGGTCAACTCGACAACACGCTCATCTTTTTCCTCAGCGACAACGGTGCGTGCGCCGAGTGGGAGCCCTTCGGCTTCGAGATGTTACCGACACCGAATCCAGTGCCCGGCACCGGCCTTAACCAAGGCACTCAGGCCTTGTCGAATAGACTCTACCGCGGAGACGAGCTCGCGAAGCTGGGGCAGCCCGGCTCGTTCCCCGGCTACGGCTCCGCGTGGGCCAATGCGTGCAACACGCCGTGGCGGCTTTACAAGCATTACGGGCACGAGGGCGGCATCGGCACGCCGCTCATCGCGCACTGGCCGGCGGCGTTTGGGAAAGACAAGGAGACGGGGAGACCGGGAGACAAGGAGAGCGGAGGCTTTCGCCGCGAGCCGGCTCATTTGATTGATCTCATGGCGACGTGCGTGGACGTCGCGGGCGCGAAATATCCGGTGGAGTTGGACAGCCACAAAATCCTCCCGATGGAAGGCGTGAGCCTGCGCCCGCTCCTCTCTTCGTCTCCAAGTCTCCCCGTCTCCCCGTCTCCTCGTCTTCTGGCTTGGGAGCACGAAGGAAATCGCGCGATCCGCGAAGGCAAATGGAAACTCGTCTCCTTCGCCGCCGCGCCATGGGAGCTTTACGACATGGACGCCGACCGCGTGGAGCTGAACAACTTCGCCGCGACGCAGCCCGAACGCGTGAAAGCGATGGCCGCGAAGTGGGACGCGTGGGCGAAGCGGACGAACGTGATGCCGAGAGCGGGCGATGGGGCGAAGAAGAAATGAGGTTCAAAGCTCAAAGCTCAAATCTCAAGGGAAGCTCCAAGGTCCAGGCTCCAGCTCGGCGTCCGCGTCGAAGATTGCACATTGGAATTTGGTGCATGGTTCTTCCCTTGAGCTTTGAGCTTTGTCCCTTGAGCTTCGCCGCCGAAGGCGACGCCGTGATCCGCTCCCGCGCGGGTGTCTCCGACATCGTCATCACCAGCACCGCGCGGTTTGCGGGCGCGATTCATTCGGTCACGTGGAACGGCAAGGAGTTCATTGACTCGACCGACCACGGGCGGCAATTGCAATCCGCGATCAACTGCGACCTCGGCACGCCGATCATCGCCGAGACGTTCAATCCCACCGAGGCCGGCTCGCGGCTCGACGGCGCAGGGCCAAAATCGTCGAGCCGCCTGCTGCGCCTCATCGCGAAAAGCAATGTGCTGCAAACAACCACGCAGATGGCCTTCTGGCTCGCGCCCGGCGAAAAATCCGAGGGCGATCCGGCGAAGAACACCACGATCCTCTCCGATCACGTCGTGACGAAGCGCGTCGAGATCGGCTGGCGCGGAATGCATCACGTCATCCGCTACGACGTCACCTTCGGCCTGCCGGTGGGCGAACGGCACAACGAATCCGTATTCGAGGCCGTGACGGGCTACATGCCGGCGGAGTTTTCCAGGTTTTTGAAATTCAATCCCGCCAGTGGCGAGTTGGAGCCGCTCGAAGCTGGGAATGGAGAGCAGAATTTCCCGGTGGTCTTGGCGACCGAAAACGGTGGGCACGCAATGGGCATCTTCTCGCCCGAGGCCGGTCCGCGCTACGGGCGTTTCCGTTTTTCCGAGGCAAGCGTAGTGAAATGGAACTGCGTCTTCCGCCGTCGCGACCCGGCTTATGGAGTGACGCCTGGAGACTACGCCTTCCGCCAGTTCGTCATTGTGGGCGACTTGGTGGCAGTGCGCGATTCACTACGCGCTTTGCACCGCGAATTTGCGGCGCGTTGATCGAAGCGCGGATTTTGCATAGCCACCGGTGCCGTTGAGCATGGCAATGGGCGCTTGAGCGTGCCATGAATAGCCCATTGCCGCCGGCTTCAAATAGCCACGGCTTTTCAAACGACCATGCGCATCCTCACCAGCCTCGTTTCGGTTCTTGGTCTCGTGATTGCCGACAACACCGCGCGCGCCGCGGCAAAGGTGGATTTCAACCGCGACATCCGGCCGATCATGTCGGACACGTGCTTTCACTGCCACGGCTTCGACGCCAAGGCGCGCAAGGGCGGCTTCCGCATCGACCTCCGCGCCGAGGCGCTCAAGCCGGCCAAATCCGGCGAGATCCCCATCGTGCCCGGCAAGCCCGACCAATCGGAGATCATCAAGCGCATCTTCACCACGGACGAGGACGACATCATGCCGCCGAAGTCCGCGCACAAGGACCTCACGCCTGCGC
>DATDFH010000560.1:0-4955 GCA_036522715.1 Verrucomicrobiia bacterium | reverse complement strand
GATTCACGTCGCCGAAAGCCCACTCGTAGGCAGGAAGCTGGCCGTTCGGGTGCATATACCATTCGCGTGTGAGCAGCACGAGCTGGCTCTTGGCAAACTCCGCGTCCACGAGCGCAAGCGGGATCGTGTGGAAGGCGAGGTCCCACGCGGCATACCAGGGATACTCCCACTTGTCGGGCATGGAGATGATGTCGGCGTTGTTGAGGTGCGACCACTCGGCGTTGCGGCCGTGCTTGCGCTCGCGCGGCGGCGGCGGTTGCGCCTCGTCGCCTTTGATCCACTCCGGCACGTCGTAGTAAAAAAACTGCTTCGACCAGATCATCCCGGCGAACGCCTGCCGCTGGACGTGGCGCGCGTCGGCATCGGCAATGTCCTGCTGCAATCCGGCGTAAAATTCGTCGGCCTCCTGGCGGCGCTGGACGAAAACCTTGTCGAAATCGGCGAATGGCTTGCCGCCTGTTCCCTTCGTAAGCCGCAAACGCACCGGAACGGAACCTTCCGCCGGCACTCTGAATTGGTAGTGTGCCGCGGCCTTGGTGCCGGTCCGCTGGGGGTTCACGGCGGCTGGGTTGCCTCCGATCACGAAATCGTGGAACGCGTCCTTGAAGTGGCCTTGCCCTTGGTGCTGACCGTAAAGGCGGCGGACGTTGGTCTCGTTGTCGCAGAAGAGCAGTTCCGGTTTGCCGTCGCAATGGAGCATGTGGCCGCCGAGTTCCGGGTGGACGGCCGCAACTGTGCCGCTGCGTTGCGCTGTCAGCTCCGGCTTCACACCGTTTTTCTTCCACGACCACGTGTTGCGAAACCAGAGTTGCGGCAACAGATGAATCACCGCGTCCTCCGGGCCGCGGTTGTGGACGGTCACGAGCATCAGGATGTCATCCGGTCCTGCCTTCGCATATTCGACGAACACATCAAAGTAGCGGTCATCGTCGAAGATGCCCGTGTCGAGCAACTCGAACTCGGGCGCGTCCTTGCCGCGGCGTCGGTTCTCCTCGACGAGTTGCGCGTAGGGGAATTCCCGCTGCGGATACTTGTAAAGCATCTTGAGGTAGGAGTGCGTCGGCGTGGCGTCGAGGTAGTAGTAAAGTTCCTTCGCGTCCTCGCCGTGATTGCCCTCGGAGTTGGTGAGGCCGAAGATTCGCTCCTTCAGGATCGGGTCTTTTCCGTTCCACAAGGCGAGTGAGAGGCAGAGGCGCGACTGATCGTCGCTGATGCCGGCGATCCCGTCCTCGCCCCAACGATACGCTCGGCTGCGGGCGTGATCGTGCGGCAGATATTCCCAGGCGTTGCCGTGCGGCGAGTAATCCTCGCGGACGGTGCCCCATTGGCGTTCGGAGAGATACGGCCCCCACTGGCGCCAGTTTTCCTTTCCGGAGTTGGTGGCGGCGATACGGAGCTGTTCGGCAGTCGGGCGATTCATGGCGTGAAGTTTTGGGGTTATGCAATGACGAATTCCCGCGGCGTTTTGCGAGCGGGCTTCTTCGGTTCCTCGCGGAGGATTTGTTGATCGAGCCGGAGCGCCTCACCGACGGACCACGCTTGAAACGGGCAGCCCCGCGGCGTGTGCGGCGCCTGGGCATCGGCAATTTCCGAGATGTGCCCGAGGCCCGCGTCGTCGAGATGGGTGATGAGCGGTTTGAGGAAACGGTCACGAGCGATCCGCTTGTTCACTGGCGTCGCGCCGTGAACGCGGAGCCACGCCTCCACAAACGCGCCGATGAGCCACGGCCAGACGGTGCCTTGATGATATGCGCCATCCCGATCACGCACCCCGCCTTGGTAAAGTGGCGTGTAACCGGGTTCACCGGGCGCGAGGGAACGGAGTCCAAGCGGCGTTAGCAGATTGTCTTCGACGGACTCAACGATCAGTCGCGCCTGCTCGCCCTCGAACAACGGGATGGGCAAACCACCGACAGCGAAAATCTGGTTCGGTCGAAGCGCCGAATCGTTGGAGCCGGATTGATGGTTTGCGTCCACCACGTCGAAAAGACAGCGCCGTTCCTGATTCCAAAACTTCTGGCGGAACGATTCGCGGGCGCGTTCGAGAAGTTCCTTCCAGCGTGAATTGAATTGGCTGGCGGCCCACAGAGCGTTCAGCCAGAGCGCCTGCACTTCAACGGGCTTGCCAATGCGCGGTGTGACGACCCAGTCGCCAACCTTGGCGTCCATCCACGTGAGTTGCACGCCGGACACGCCACAGGCAATCAAACCGTCTTCGTCCATGCGGATGCCAAAGCGCGTCCCGATGGAGTAGCCTTCGAGGATGGCTTCGATGGCGCCGAGAAGCTTCTTGCGCTCGCCGTTTGCCGGCTTTGCCAGTTGAATGTATTCGAACGCGGCGATGACGAACCAGAGCGAGGCGTCCACCGCATTGAACTCCGGCTGATCGCCCTGATCGGGAAAGCGATTTGGCAACATGCCTTCGGAAACCGTATCGGCCCACGTAAGCAGAATCTCCCTCGCCTCGTCCAGGCGACCGGTTGCGAGGCAAAGCCCGCGAAGCACGATGAGCGTGTCGCGGCCCCAATCGGCGAACCACGGATAGCCGGCGATGACCGTCGTGCCTTTGCGACCACGCACAATGTAGGCATCGGCGGCGGTGTGCAGACGCGAGGGGAATTGCTCGCGGCGCTTCTGCTCGCGGTTGCGGAGGCGGTTCAGCACCTCGACGGGCTTCACCATTCCAGGGAACGACGCTGAGTGTTCGCGCGTTGTGAGCACGAGTGCGGCCTTGCCCTCGCCGAGATTCCAACTCAGCAAGCCAGGAGTCACGAGGTCTTCCGTGCAGTCCAGCCCGCGTGCCTGTTCCTCGGCGTAGAGGAAGTTGTAATACCAGTGCGGTTGCTGTGCGTAGGCGCCATTCGTGAACGCGGTGACGCCAGGCACATTCACGTACGGTTGCCACGAGACGCGGTCGGGCCGTACGTCGGCGTCGAAACGAAAGGCGGGATTGCTCTTGTGCAGCGAGTGGTAATCGCGGCCCGAGAGAAACGGGCGGACGAAGAGCTTCACGTCAGCGTGGGGTCCGAGGGTTTTCCATGAGAGGCAAGTGACTGGTTCGCCTTTGACGGTGAAGAGTTCGACCTCGATGCGCGTGCCGTCCGGGAGTTTGAAGATCCAGTGTGGCCACGGCTCTGAGCCGAACGCCTCGATGTGCGCCGCGCCGTCGCCACCGATGACATCCGGAGCGTAGCATTGCGAGGATATGGAGAATTTCCCGGTGGCAGTCTCAACCCACGCATCGAAGCCATTGACCAGAACCAACCGCCCGGTCGGTGGTGTCTGCGCGGTGAGGAGAAGCGCGTGATAACGGCGCGTGCGGATACCGCTCGCGGTGCCGGAGGCGAAGCCGCCGAGGCCGTCGGCTTCAAGCCATTCCTTCGATTGGAGGTTGGAGATTTCGGATTGCGGATTCATAGGAGCGTAATGCGCAAGAAGCAGGGGTTACGAATCACTCGTCACTTATGGCGTTGATCTCAGCCTCCGGTTTCAAATCCCGGATACAGCGTCATGCCGCCATCGACGAAGATGCTCGACCCGTGGATGTAGTCGGAGTCGTCGCTGGCAAGCCACACGACAGCGCGGCCGATGTCTTCCGGTTCACCGATGCGCTTGTAGGGAACGAGCTTCATCAACTCGCGATACGCCTCGGGTGTACCCCAGGCTTCCATGTTGATGGGCGTACGGATGGCGCCGGGGCAGACGGAGTTCACGCGGATGCGGTGCGGCGCAACTTCCTGCGCGATGCTTTTCATCATCAACATCACGCCGCCCTTGCTCGCCGCATAGTTGACGTGGCCGGCCCACGGAATGACTTCGTGGACGCTGCTCATGCAGATGATTTTGCCCGCGGCGCAACTGACCTCCTTGCGTATGCCGCGGCGCTTGAATTCACGGATCGCCTCGCGCGAGCAGAGGAACTGGCCGGTGAGATTCACATCGAGGACGAACTGCCAGTCCGCCAAGGTCATGTCCTCGATCTTCGCGTCCTTCTGGAGTCCGGCATTGTTGACGACGATGTCCACGGTGCCGAACTCCTGGATCATCTTCTTGAACATTGCCTGCACCTCATCCTCCTTCGCGACGTTCGCGCGATGAGCGAAGACGTTCGCGCCGCACCGGCTCGCTTCCTTCACGACTTCCTCGGCAGCGTCAGGACGCGAAACATAATTCACGACGACGTCCGCGCCGGCGTGGGCAAGCGCGATGGCCACGGCCTTGCCGATACCGGAGTTGGCGCCCGTAACGAGGGCCTTTTGGCCCTTGAGCACCTTGTTGATGGAACATGCGGGCATGACCACGTCGGGCAGGTTCTCCTCCCGGTTGTGATCGTGCATGAGTTGTTCGTGTTCCGGCATCATCGACGCGCGGCTGGGAGGGAGTTTGATTTCGAGAGTGTTGTTCATGGTGAAAAGCTTTCGGTCTTTGTGCTTTCGCGATGTGCGTGAGTAAGTCGCACCACGGAGTGAAACCTTACACGCAGTCCAAAAGCCTTCTGGAGCTTGCCTCGAATCGACTCATATTGGGCCGCCAACGCGTCCTGTAAGGAATCCTCGGGAGCGCCGACGAATCGCTGGCGACATTGTTTGTTCGCGCCCGAATCAAACCGAGAAGCGGACGAGTCGTCGCCCTAAACACGATGAAATCACTCAAACACCCGATTGCGGCCCTCGACGGAGCGCTGCGGGTGCTTTCTCCCAGTTGCCGCGAGGCAGCGCGCTTGCAGTCCATATCGGCCTCCAGCGGTCTCTCCCCGGCGCAGAAATTCGGATTGCGGGTCCACCTGCTTCTGTGCGGGTGGTGCCGAAGGTATGAGAAGCAGTTGACGTTTGTGCGGGGGGAAGTCAGCAAGGAATCTGCGGCTCCGGCTGACACCGGCCCGAGGAGCCTTTCACCTGAAGCGCGTGAGCGGATGAAGCAGTTGCTCTCGGGCAAAGGGAAACAACCACCGGCTC
>DATDFH010000559.1:0-11303 GCA_036522715.1 Verrucomicrobiia bacterium | reverse complement strand
CGCGTCGCAGAGCGTGGGATAGATGGACATGAAATCCACTGTGCGCCCGCACACGCCGCCGGGCTGCGTGAGGCCGGGCACGCGCCAGAGCAACGGCGCCTGCGTGGCTTCCTCCCAGAGCGTCTGTTTGCGCCAGTGCTCCTTCTCGCCGTGATGCCAGCCGTGGTCGCTCCAGAGCACAACGATGGTGTTGTCCTTGTGCGGCGATTTTTCCAGCGCGTCGAGGAGGCGGCCCACTTGCGCGTCGGTGTAGGCGATGCACGCGAGATAGGCACGGACGCACTCGCGCCATTTGCCCAGATCGCGAATGGCGGCGAACTCGCCGGGCTTCGCCACCGCCCTGCCTGCCGCGGGGATGTCGGCAAGGTCGTCGGTCTTCACCTCGGGCAGCTTGATGCGCTCCAGCGGGAACAGGTCGTAGTATTTCCGCGGCGCCGACCACGGCAGATGCGGCCGGTGAAAACCGCACGCGAGAAAGAACGGACGGTCATACGTTTTGCCCAGGCGCTCCACACCAAAGGTCGCCGTGTGATAATCCACCAAATCTTCTTCCGGCGTGTCAATGGGATGAATGTCGTTGCTGCCGATTTGAAAACCGTCGGGTGACTTGCCGGGCTTGAGCAACCAGTCTGCCTTGTCGTTGTCCCGCTCCTCGCGCTCGTTGTCCTTGATGAAATCATCCCAGTCCTCGCGGCGCAGCCTGCTGCCGTGAAATACTTTCCCCGCCGTCATCGTGCGCCAGCCCTGCGCGTGAAGGTAGCCGGGCAGCGAGGGCCGGTCGGCGGGCACGGCGGTGCGCCAGTCGTCGCCGTTGGTCATGACCCCAGTGGTGCTGGGGCGTAGTCCCGTGAGCGCGGCCGTGCGCGAGGGATTGCACAGCGCATACGCGGTGTAGGCGCGCGTGAAGGCGACGCCGGACTTCGCGAGCCGGTCAAGGTTCGGTGTCTTGGCCTGCGGGTCGCCGAGATAGCCGGCCCATGAGCGCATGTCGTCAATGACGATGAAAAGGACGTTGGGCCTTGGCTTGGTCCCGGCAGCGGGAGCTGACAGCGTGGCGGAGAGAAAGGCGAGCAGCAGGGCAGAGGTGATTTGTCTCATGAGGAATGTCCCCGTCAGACGCAGCCCGGCCCTCGCGGGTTTCAAATCGTCCCACTCCTTGCCGTCGAAGATCACGTGGTCTTCGAGGTCGTAGAAGTAGAACCAGAAGGCAGTGTCCCCGCGGTGCGGTGAAAGCTTCGTGTGGAGGTCGTCGTCGAGATGCGCACGCTGCTTATCCACCCTATGTCGCGGAGAGTCTGGCGGGTCTACTTGCGCCGGTTTGCCACGAGGCGGGTGAGGGTGTCGAAGATGAGCGATTGATTCGGCGGGTGTTTGCGCTTACCACTCGGCCATGAAAAATTCACACAGGATACCACTCGGGATTTGCCTTTGCCTCGTGAGCATTGCCGGTCTTGCTGCTCACACCGCAAGGGCGGCCGAGTCCTACACCGAGAATCCTGGCTCAGAAGGTGACGGCCATTTCACCGTCGGTCCTCAATACAAGATTGATCCAGACCTTGCCGATCGCGGGAATCCAAAAGGGAAATATTTCGAGTTCACCATGCGCCTGGCCGACAGCAAGATCTTCCGTGGAGACGACCACACGCTTGAGCCGGCGAAGAAGCCGGTGCGGGCCGAACGGAAAATTTTTGTCTATGTGCCGGCTGCCTACCGGGACGGCACGCCGGCCCCCATTCTCGTCATCCACGACGGACCTAGTCAGATGGCCCTCGTCCGCAACGCGCTCGACAACCTCACGGTTTCAAAAGACCCGAACCGCAAGCTGCCGCCATTTATCGCCATCGCCGTTCAGAACGGCGGGAACGACGGCAAGAACAGCGAGCGCGGGCTGGAATACGACACCATGTCCGACCGGCTGGCCCGCTTCATCAACGACGAGGTGCTGCCCGCGGTGCAGGCCAACGCGGAGATCAGAGCCGCCTTTCCAAAGCTGACCCTGACCCGGAATCCGTGGGGCCGTGCCGTGATCGGGTGCAGCTCGGGTGGTGCAGCGGCGTTGACGATGGGGTGGTTTCGTCCCGACCTGTTCCGCCGTGTGATCGCCTATTCCGGCACCTTCGTCGATCAACAGGATGACGACGCAGCCGAGGAAGCCAAATTCCCGCTGGGCGCGTGGGAATACCACTCCAATATGAAGCTCATCGAGAGAAGTGAGAAGAAACCGCTGCGCATCTTCACTCACGTCTCCGAAGATGATCTGCGCTCCAAGGACGCCGAGGACACTCACCACAACTGGGTGATGGCGGGCCAGCGCACCGCCGCGGCCCTCAAGGCCAAGGGCTACCACCACCGCTTTGTTTTCAGCCGCGCGACGGGACACTGCGACCGACGCGTGTTCGAGCAAACCCTGGCCGACACTCTCGTCTGGCTCTGGCGCGGGTATCATGCCGAATAACGCTGCCATGAAACCGAACTCCTTGAGGCATCATCCGCGAATCAAAACAGCCGTTCTTGCCGCGGCGCTCTTCAGTGCCGTCCCTTTGATTCGAGCCGCCGAGGCACCGCCCAAACCACTATTTTCCGGCATCCTGCCGGCGTGCCCGTGCGAGAGCCTGACGAACGTCTCGCTTCCAAACACCACGATTGAGTCTGCCGTCGTCGATGCCTCCAACCGCATGTGCCGGGTCACGGCCATCGTCACGCATCCGCCGGCGGGAGATCGTGTGAAGGTCTGGATCGGGTTGCCGCTGACGAATTGGAATGGACGATTTCAAGGCAACGGCGGCGGCGGATTCCTCGGTGGGAGCGAAGGCAGCTTGCGCGGGCCGGTCGCGCGTGGCTTTAGCACGGGCGCGACGGACACGGGACATCAAGGCGGCAGCGGCAGGTTCGCGCTCGACGCCAGCGGGCGGCAGAACTGGCAGGGCATCATCGACAACGCCTATCTCGGCATTCACGAAATGACCGTCGTGGGCAAGGGGCTGACGAAGGCCTTTTATGGCAAGGCGCCTCGATATTCCTATTTCGTGGGCGGATCGACCGGCGGTCGGCAAGGGCTCATGGAAGTGCAGCGGTTCCCGGAGGATTACGACGGCGTCATTTCGGCGTGTCCCGCGATCAACTGGCACCGCTTCGTGCCCGCCAGCCTCTGGCCCGAGGTGGTGATGCTCTCGATGTCGAACTTCGTTTCGAAAGCCAAGCTCGACGCCGCCACGGCCGCCGCCGTCGCCGCGTGCGACGCGGACGATGGCGTGAAGGACGGCGTGATCGACGATCCGCTTCATTGCACCTATGATCCGCGGGCGCTGGTCGGCACCAAGGTGGGCGACGAGACTTTCACCGAGGCCGACGCCGAGGTGATTCGCAAAACCTGGCAGGGCCCGCGCCGGCTGGACGGCACGTTCATCTGGCACGGACTGGAGCGCGGCGCGGACATGTTTCCCTACGCCGGCACGAGTGGTTCGCCATTGAATGGAAAACCGTTCAGCATCGCGCTCGAATATTGGGCTTATTACCTCGCGCAGGATGCGAAATGGAACTGGAACACGCTGACCTACGCAGCCTTTGAACAGCTGTGGACCAAATCTGTGGAGCAATATGGCGCGGTCATCGGCACCGATGATCCCAACCTCACGCGCTTCCGCGATCATGGCGGCAAGGTCATCATCTACCACGGCCTGGCTGACCAGCTCATCCCAGCCGCAGGCAGCATCGACTATTACAAGCGGGTTCAACAGCACATGGGCGGGCCGAAGAAGACGGCGCAGTTCGCCCGGCTGTTCCTGGTTCCTGGTGTCGATCACGGTTTTCGCGGTGCGGGAGCCGCGCCCACCGGACTCAACGAAGCCATCGTGCGCTGGGTCGAGGAAGGCAAGGCGCCAGACAAGCTGATGGCCGAGAAGCGCGATTCCACCGGCAAGCTGATCCGCACGCGGCCGCTTTTCCCTTTCCCGCACGTCGCCAGATATAAGGGAAGCGGCAGCACCGAAGACGCCGCGAACTTCGTGATCCGGACGCCCAAAGAGTAGGTAACTGGACGCCACCGGCCGACCAGCGCCGGGATCTGCTGTTTGTATTGCGTGAGGTTCTCGTCGAACGCCGCGCGTGCGGGCACGCCGCGCTTGATCAACTCGACGACCACCGGTCTCAAGCACTGGCGTAAACTTCCGCACCCTCGCCGCAGTGACTCTCGAAGACGTGCTCGAATAGCGCCGGGCACCTGGCCTGGCAAAGCTCCGGCGTGTAGGCGCGGGGCAGGCCGTGGTCGAGGGCGTCTTCGATGGCCAGACGCACTTGCGCGCGCCTGAATCTGACGGCGCCAGTCCAGCACGAGGGGCGACTTGAGGGCAGGATTTCACTTCACCACCATTCCCCACTGTGGGGAAGGGTGTGTAGATACCCTCACAAGCCATTTCCAAGGACAGATTCCTTGGTAAAAAATATGTTCGAAGATGGTCAACTAGAAGGCGCCATCTGTTCCGAGCAGTATGCGAGTCTTCGCGGCTGTCACTGTCGACCGCCTCGACGGCGCGTCACCACGTCGAATCACGGCGCGATGATCCGGTAGAAGCGCCGCGGCATCGGTGACACGTGCGGGTCCTCGAACTCAAATAGCCCGCCACTGAGCCGGCGCGCGCTGCCGATCACTTCCCAATTCACAAGGTTCGTGGACGCCTCGATCAGGTAGACGCGGCCGATGCGACCGCTGAAATGAAGCTTCAACATTCCCGCGGCGCCCTGCGTGACTTCGCGGGTTTCGGTGAACGGCGCGGGCGCCGCCGCGGATGAGAGCACGGCCTCGATGATCTCCTGCGCCAGCTCGATGAGATATTCCGCGAGCGTCGGAGCGTCGGGCGCGACCTGCGCACGAACTTTGTTCTGAAATGCCTCCAACTGATTCGCGCCCGACGTGAAGTTGCCGCGGGCGAAGGATGCGCGCGCGGCGTCGAGCGACGCGAGCAGCGGCTGAACGTTGCGCGGAATAACGGAGCTTGTGACCTGCACCTGCAATCGTCGCACCGCTTCGGCGGCGGTAATCACCTCGAGCGTGAATGCGTCGGTGCTGGTCGCCTGCCCGTCGCTGACCACGAGCAGAAGTTGATTCGTTCCGACCGGCAGCGTCGCCATCGCCACGACGCCGGTCGCGAGCGCGTTCGAATTTCCGGCCAAACGCCAGACCAAATGCAGCGGGTCGTTCTCGGCATCCGACGACCGCGAGCCGTCGAGCACAACGACGGCATTGCTGTTGTTGGGAGAAATGAAGACTGGCAGCGTTGCGCTTGCGTCGGCGACCGGCGGGTCGTTGACCGAAAGGATCGTCAGGCTGACGGTTGCCAAGTCCGATTCTGCCTGCCCGTCGCTGACGCGGTAGGTGAAACTGTCCGGGCCGTGGAAGTTCGTTGCGGGTGTGTAGAGGAGGTTTGGAGCGGCCCCGCTCACCGCGCCATGCGCCGGCGCGGTGACGAGGTACGTCAACAGGTCGCCATCCATATCGGAAGCGAGGAGATGGATCGGCGTGGGTGTGTCTTCATTCAGTGTGACCGTGAGCGATCGCGCCGTGGGCGGATCGTTCACGGGCGTGACGGTGATCGTAAAGGTATGCTGAGTGGACTTATCCTGCCCGCCATTGGCGGTGCCGCCGTCGTCCATCAGCGTGACCGTGATGATTGCGGTGCCGTTCGCGTCCGGCGCGGGCGTGTAAGCAAGCATGCCCGCGGGACTGATCGAAGGCGGCGTGGCGAAGAGTGACGGATTGTTATTGGTGGTGATGAACATCACCGACTGCCCGGCTTCCTCGGGCGGTCCAGCCAGGATGTTTGTCGCCCACGCGACAACAGCCTGCTGGCCGCTGTCCTCGGCGACGATTTGATCCGGGCCTTGATCGAAGCTGGGCGGATCGTTCACCGCAATCACGGCGACGGGCCGCGCGACCGGCGCGCTTGAGCCAGCGTCGCTCGTGACCCGGAATTCGATGCTGCGGACCGCGGTCGCCGGATTCTCGCTCGTGTTGAAATAAGTGACGGACCGCAACACGGACTCATACACCGCCGCCGCCGCCGCGCCCGCAAGCGCGAGTCTCCCGGAAGCGGCGTCGAAGGCACCGGAAATTCCCGGTGCAACGCTCACGTCGAGGCGGTCCTCGCCTTGAGTGTAACTCGCGGCAAACCGGATGATCGCGCCGGTGAGGAAGGTGCTGTCGGGCGAATGGACCACCAGCGAGGAATCCACCGGCGTTGGCGGATCGTTCTCGACGAAGGTCAGCATGTTGGTGGCGACGCTGATCGACGGCGCCGTCGCGGACTCGAACACGGCGAAGTTGCGCCGGGATTCCAGATTCACCGAAATCAACGCGCCGCCGGCATAGATGCGCCCGTTGGCGCCGCTGGCGAGGGTGAGCACGGAACTGTTCACATCGGGCGTCCACGCCGATGCGTTGGTGCCGTTGACCAGCGGATTCAGTTCGGCAAGGCGGTTGTGGGTCCGCGCTCCGATGCTCGTGAAGTTTCCGCCCGCATAAACGTTGGTGCCGGCGACGACGAGCGAGAACACCGAATTGTTGGCGTTCGGATTCCACGCGGTCGCATCGCCGCTGGCCGAGCCGATGGCGGCGAGGCGATTGCGAGTGACGGAGCTGCCGCTGGTGTTGACGAGGTTGGTGAACTCGCCACCAACGTAGATGTTCGAGTACCAGGCCGCCAGCGCGAGGACGTTGGTGGGAAACGCAGGCTGCCACGATTTCAACGCGCCCGTTGTGAGATCGATCGCTCCGGCCCGACTTCGGCCAGCGCCCGCCAGATTGGTGAACGCGCCGCCGACGTAGAGCGTGGCGCGATCGACCGCCAGCGCTAGGACGTTGCTGGTGGCGCCCGCATTCGGCACCGCGTCGGCGACGAAGTTGGACACCACCGCGCCGTTGCTGAGCGTAATCGCGGCGACGCCCCGCCGCATCAGCCCGGCGACGTTGGTAAAATCCCCGCCGGCGTAGAGCGTGCCGTTGTCCACCGCCAGCGCGCGCACGTTGTTGTCCGCGGCCGGCGAGAAGTTCGCTCGCGCCAGTCCCGTCGCGAGATTTAGGGCGGCCAGGCGCTGGCGGGTTTGTCCGCCGACGCTGGTGAACGTGCCGCCCACGACCAGTTCGCCGTCGGCGAGGGTGAGGACCGAGACGGCGCCGTTGGCGTTGGGGTTCCACGCGAGCAAATCGCCCGTGGTGGTGTCGTAGGCGGCGATGCGGTTGCGGGTGACGCCTTTGACGAATCCGAAAGCACCGCCCGCGAAGACCGTGCCATCGCGGACGCCAATCGCCAGCACGTTCCCGCTCGGGTCGGGGTCGAATGCGGACACGAGGCCGGTGTTCACGTCCACCGAAGCGAGCCGGCGCCGGCCGCTGACGCCGCCGAAAGTGGTGAAACTGCCGCCGACGAAAAGTTCATCGCCGTCGAGGGCGAAAGCGCGCACGGCGCCGCTCGCTCCCGGGTTCCACACCGTCGGCGCGCCGGTGACAAGGTCCAATGCGGCGAGATTGCTGCGGAGGGTGAGCACACCGCCGTTGGTGATGTTCGTGAACGTGCCGCCGACGAATAGCGCGCCATTTGCGGGCAGCAGCGCGATCACCGAGCCGTTGAGGGCAGGATTCCAGGAATCCAACTGCCCGGTCGCGGTGTCGAACGCAGCGAGATGCGCGCGCCCGGTCGTGTCCACGAAGTCGAAATCGCCACCGACGAACAACCGGCTGCCGTTCAGGACGAGCGCGTTGACGATGTCGTCGGGACTCTTGGCGAAATCCGTGGGCTGGCCGGTGGCGAGATCGATCGCCGCGAGCCGCGCACGGTTGAACACGCCCAGTTCATTGGACACCGTCAGAAATGAACCGCCAGCCCACACGATGCCGTTGGTCACGGCGAGCGCCAGGATTGAATTGTCAAACGCCGGATTGGACGCCAACGACCCTGGTTTGCCGCCGCGATCCAGGATGGCGAACCGCGTGCGCGCGTAAACGGTTCCAGCGTTCGTGACGGATGTGAACGTGCCGCCGCAATAAAGGTTGGCGCCGTCGAACGCGAGCACGTTGACGGTGTTGTTGAACGACGGCGAGAATTTCGGATCGACCGTGCGGTCGGGCAGGACGTGCATGACGCGCAAGCGCGACAACCCGCCGGCTCCGAAGAATGAGCCGCTGACGAACCAGCCGCCTTGTCCGTCGGCGACGATGGCGTTGATGGTGCGCTCGGCAATCGGAAAGTCAGGCAACAGCTCGCCGCTCGCGCGGTCCACCGCGATGAGGTTGCCCGTGTTGGTCCCGCTCGTTTCGGTGAACGTGCCCCCGACGTAAAACACACCATTGCCTTCGACGATGGTGTTGACGGTGCCATTGACCTGCCAGAAATCCGCGCGCGGCCGGCTGGTCAACGGCGGATAGGTGTCATCGTTGCGCAGGACCACCGACGCTGTCCCGCGCAGAATCACGGCGTTGCCGGGGTTGCTCAACACCACCTGGAACGATTCGTCCAATTCCGGCACCGGATCGCCGCGGATGATGATGGGAATGGCTTTGTTCGTTTCGCCCGGCTGAAACGTCAGCACGCCGTTGGTCGCGATGAAATCCTCGCCTGCGTAAGCCGTGTTTTCGACGGTGGCGAACTGCACGGTGACCGGGTTCGTCGCGGGCGGAATGAGCGTGACGTTGAGGATTTCCGCGCGCTCGACCGCGCCCTCGTCGATGGAGAAGCCGGAAATCAACAGCGACGGGCCGTCGAACACTCCGAACTGCCCGCTGCGATTCGTGTGCCCGGCGCGATCACCCACGGCGAGTTCCACCGTGGGCGACGCTTGCAACACCGTGAGCGCACCGGACCAAACGCCGTTGGTGAACGATCCGGTGTTCGTCGGCGTCATCGACAACGGCGAGAATGTGGAGGCGATCACGATGTCGTCGAGATACCAGCCCTCGAAGTTGTTCGCGACGCCATCCACCGTGTCAAAGTGGAAACGCAGCCGGATTACCTGCCCGGCGAAGGCGGAGACGTTGACGCTGGCCGTCCGCCAGTTGAGGCCGGTCGGGACGATCGCGCTGTTGGTCTGGCTCGTACCGGATAGAAGCGCAAAGCTGGTTCCGTTGTTGGTGGAAATTTCGACGAGCGCGTGGTCAAACGTAGTGCCGCCTTCGGTCTGGAGCAGGTAGTTGAAACTCAAGGTCAGCGGACCACTCGCGCCCGCGAGGTCGATCAAAGGGGACACCACGACTCCCTCGGTGTCGCCGGCGTCGAAGTCACCGCCGCCGTCCGGTCCTTCGTTGCGGCCGTAGTACAGGCTGTGCGACGCGCTGTGGCCGGTTTGAGTGCCGCGTCCCGTGCTCAGGTGCCACAAGCCGCTGCCGGTGAGAAAAGAGTTGTCGATGGTGAATCCTTGCAGGCTGGTTTCGAAATCCGCGCGGTAGATTTCGCCGGCCGAACCCCGCGCGCTCAACACCGCGGGTCCGCTGTAGTTGGTCAGCGGAAGGCCCGCTCCGTCGATCGCGGTGATCGTCACGGGAAACGGAGCGCCGGTTTTCTGCGGCGACGCAATCGAACTCCAGACGAAGTGATCGAGTTTCCCGGCCTGCCCATCGTCGTCGAGGATGGTGGCGGTCACGAGACCCGACGTGAAGATCACGTTCGTCGGCCCGCCGAGGAAGATGTAGAAGTTCTCGGTCCCCTCCACCAGCACGTCGCCGAGCACCGGGACCACGAAGCTGGCATTCGTCACACCTACGGGAATGGTCACTGAGCCGCTCGTCGCCACGTAATCCACGCCTGCCGAGGCGGTGTTGTCGAACGTGGAGTAACTGATCACCGTGGAGTTGGTCGGTGCCTTGGACAGCTTCAGTGAGACCACCAGGTTCGTCGTGCCGAAGTCACCTTCGATGACCGGCGCGTTCGTGGTGGTGACGACGATCTTGTCGTCGTTGAGGATCACGCCATCGGCTTCGGTGTCGGCGAGCAGCGCACCGACGGGCGCGGACAGTGTGACGCGGAAATACTCGTCCGCCTCGTCATTCGGATCGCCGAGGATTGTCACGGCGATGACCTTGTTGGTCTCGCCCGGGAGAAACGCCAGCGTGCCGTTGGTCGCCACGTAGTCGCTGCCGGCCCTGGCCGTGCCATCGACGGTCTGGAAGGCGACGGTGACGGGAGACGCGTTGGTGGACGGCGGCGCGAGTTTCACATTGAACAACGCCACCGAGTTTGTTCCCGTGCCCTCAAGCATCGAGACATCTGAAATGGTCAGCGACGGGATTCCTGGCCGCACGCCAACGACACTGAGGTGGTCGAAAGCCAGCCCGCGACTAGGAATGGAAAAGTTATCGAATTGATTCAGCCGGATGAAAAAGTTCGACGAGTACGAGAGTCCGAATTGCGAGAGGGTCGCATCCAGGTTGAACGTGAACGGGGTGTAGGTGGACGGCAGGAACTGGAATTGCTGGACGACATGCCACGTCGTGCCATTGGTGCTGATGGCGATTCCGTCAAAGTCCGCGCCGCCCGTGAACGGATTGGGAGGCGCGGGGTTCGGGCCGTCGTTGAAGCTCTTGATCCAGCAACGCAGCACCACGTTGGTGAAGCCGGAAAGATCGAGCGCAAGCGTGGCTTCGTTCCGCGCGTTCGCGCCGTTGACGCTTGAATCCATCGTCAGGTGGAACGAGGCGGACAACGGCGAGTTGCTCGTCGTCACCTGCGTGCGAAACGGCCCCGTGCCCGTCACCGCCCAAAAGGAACCGAGCGCGCCAGAGTCGAACGTCTCGTAGAACGGCAGCGTGGCTACCCCCGCGAATGGAGCCGCTGGCGTGTCGATGCCGGACTCTTCACCCCAAGCGTAAGGACCTGACGCCGCCACGGCGATGAGCCAAAGCATTCGTGTTCCCCGCCACACGACGGTCAAACATGGGTGGAAAAATAAACTGAGGCGCATGCCTCCGTCCTTTCAATGTTTGCCCGCATGGTTCGTCAGCAGTCAGGTTTTGCATCCGAACGGACCGCCGTCCCAGCGCGGACCCGGAATTGGGATTGAGGATGAAAGGGGCGGCCGGAGAATCAAGCTAATTGCTCGGCAAACGCAAATCAGCGTTTGCACATTTGACTGGAGCCTCCCACCGCTTCACGTGACGAGCCACGGTTGGACCATCGGCCGGCCCAATCTTTCCAATTGTCTGCCTACTCCACCTGCACGCGGTAGAAACGCGGATCGGGCAGCAGCAAGGGCGCAGTGCCGCCGGTCTGGGTGCCGTTGTCGATCCACTGGTACAAGACCACCGGGCCGTTGGTCACGCT
>DATDFH010000558.1:0-13848 GCA_036522715.1 Verrucomicrobiia bacterium | reverse complement strand
GCGCTTGTCGCCAGTGTTGGCGCCGCTCTTCTCGATGCCGGCGGCGAGCGCCTGCACCAGCACGAACACAGCGACCACCAGCGCGATGCCGAGCACCGCCGCGAGCGTGGCGCGCCACCGGACGAACACGTTGCGGAGGTTGTAGCCAAGCTTCACCGGCCCGGTCGCGGCAGCGTAAATCATGAACACCACCAGCCCCGCGTAAAACGCGAGCACGAGCCAGACGATGATGGTGAACGGGTTCATGAGGAGATTCGAACCTCAGGCAACCGAACGGAATGCAGCCCCTCACCCCGGCCCTCTCCCGGGGGGAGAGGGAGAACGGCTTCCAGTCGTTCGCAGAAACGACGCGCCCACAATGCCGACGCGCTGGCGATGATTCCCCCTCTCCCTTTGGGAGAGGGCCGGGGTGAGGGGCTTGATTTCGCGCGCGACGCCATAGACACCATCTCAGTCAAGTGTTCGCAACCCATCCACAACCGTCGTGCGCGCCACGGCCAATGACGGCGGGAGCGCGGCGATGATGCCCAAGCCGGCCGCGACGGTGAACGCTGTTCCCAAAATGCGCGGCGTCACTTCGAAGTACACGAAAATGCCGTTGGTGAGTTTCTGGATGTCGATGGTGCGAAAGAACAACCACGCACCACCCGCGCCGAGCACCGCGCCGAGCATCGCGAGGCCGAAACTCTCGGCGAGGATGAACGCGAAGAGTTCGCGCCGCCGGTAGCCGAGCGCCTTGAGCACGGCCAGTTCGCGGAAGCGTTCGCGGATGGCCATGCTCATCGTGCTCACCGTGACGAGCAGCAGCGTGAAGACGACCACGGTGCAAATTGCGCCGATGAGGATTTTGATGTTACCCCACATCGAGACGAAGCCCATCTGGAACGCCCGCTCCGTTTCGGCGCGCACCTCGGCCGAGGTGTTGGCGAAGGCTTTGTTGATCGCGTCGATCACCGCCGACGCGACTTCAGCCGACTCCGCGCGCAGCCACCACGTGCCCACGATGCCCGTGTTGAGCGCCTCGTCGAGCAGCTTGTGATGGAAGAACACGTTGCGGTCGTCGAGCGTGCCCGAATACACCGCCGCGATTTCGAGGTCCACGTCCATCGGATTGATCGTGCTCGAAAGCTTCAGCTTGTCGCCGACCTTGAGTTTGTATTTCTCCATCGTGTCCTTGCCCACGAGACAGCCGAGGCGGTTCTTCTTCCACGCCTCAATTTGTTCGGGAGCGGCGTGCGCTTCGACAAACACGTTGGTGAACCGCGCCGGATCGACGGCGAACTGCGCGAACATCGTGTACTCCTCGTCCTTGTATCTCCCGCCAAACCACGTGAACGGCGTCACCGCGGCGATGCCGGGAATCTTGTCGATGGTGGTCAACTGCCGCACCGGCAACACGGCGGCGAGCGACACCTTGTTGCGCACGACGATCCGCAGTGAGGCGCCGATGTCCTCGGGCGGCACGGTGAACTCGTGCAACGTGACCAGAAGCATCACGAACAGGAACAAGCTGACGGCCACGCTTAGCACTGTGAGCGCGGCGCGGCGCTTGTTGCGCAAGGCGTTCTTGGCAATAAAGCCGGCAAGAGTCATGGAACTTTGGAGTGCGGAGCGCGGAGGGTAGAGTCCAACTCGCCGTTGGTGAGTCCGCCTTTTTCCAAATGCACGCTTCGTGAGCTGTACGCTGCGGCCTTCGGATCGTGCGTGACCATGATGACGGTCTTGCCCGCCTGGCGGCTGAGCGATTGCAGGATGCCGAGGACTTCTTGCGCCGAGTTCGCGTCGAGGTTGCCAGTCGGTTCATCTGCAACCAACAGGCTCGGATCAGTGACAAGCGCACGGGCGATTGCTACTCGTTGTTCCTGGCCACCCGAGAGCTGTCGCGGCAGATGGCGGGCACGATCGGCGAGGCCGACCAGCTCGAGCGCGGTGTTCGCGAGCTTGCGACGCTCGCGGCTGCTAAGCTTGGTGAGGAGTAACGGCAGTTCGACATTCTCATACGCTGTCAGCACCGGGATGAGGTTGAAGGTCTGGAATACGAACCCGACATTTTGATTGCGCCAGTCGGCGAGCGCGGATTCGTTCAGCTTCGTCACGTCCACGCCTTGCACGCGCACCTCGCCGCTGGTCGGCCGGTCCACGCCGGCGATGATGTGGAGCAGCGTGGACTTGCCGGAGCCGCTCGGCCCCATGAGCGCGAGGAACTCGCCCTGCGCGATGTTGAGGTCGATGCGATTGAGCGCCGTGACGTTGATTTCACCCTGCCGGTAAATCTTCGTGAGCTGGCGGGTTTCCACCACGTTTGGCGCGGCCATAGAGGGGCAAGAGATAGGGCAACGGCGCGCGGTTTGCAAACCTGCCTTGGGCCAATCCCCGTTGCGCAATCGCTCCACCGTTGCCCGCGCCGCAGGAAAGTGCCACGCTCCGCGCGCGTGATTCCGTATGCTGAACTGGAAGCCTTCTTCACCGGTCTCGTGACCACTGCACAGTCCCGCGGCATCACCTGCGCCATTACCAGCGGGATGGCGTGCGTCCACTTCGGCGTCGCCGCCACGACCAAGGATTGCGATGTGCTTTGCGCCGCATCCGACGCGGACGCGTTCCGCGAGCTGGTCGCGACCACAACGCTGCGCGACCTGCTCCCGAGCTACCGCGGCTACATCTCTCCACCGCTGGACGCCCGCTGGATGCGCGGCGGCTGGACGGCGCATTTCACGTGGAAGACGCGCCCCGACGAAACGTGCCTCGACGTGTTCGGTCTCGCGCCGCGCGGGAGTGGCCCCTGGCAGACCCAACTGCGCGGAAATTACGTCAGCCCCCATGTTGTCGCCGAGATGAAGCGCACGAATCGCGACAAGGACTGGCCGTTCGCGACAGCACTTGGTGGAGAGATGCTCGACGCGGGCAGGCCGGAAGGCTGGTTGCACCTTTACGACGCGGACGTGCTCCGCAAGGCTGCTCGTCAGTCCCCTCCGCCCGCGCGAATGCTGCGCTCCCGGCCGTTGCTCAAACTCGCGCCGTTCGACGACACGCTCCGCGTCAAGCGCGTGCTCCTTGCCGAGCGCGTTTTCTGGAGCGAGCTTGATGAGCTACGGATTCGAATCTACCACCGGCATCTTCGGCGTTACACCCCGGCGGTGCGGCGCGCCTCGGGAGGCCGGCGGGACATGCCGGCCACCGAATCGCATCCTTTGCGGATCGAGTGCGCCCGGGTGCATCTGCCCGTTCAACCGCTCCGCGATTACGGCTTGGGGCGGATGGTGGCGGAAGTCCGCCAAACTGTCAGCGTGACCGTCGGGCCGGACGTGCTAGATTGGCTCCCGGCTGCGGAAGAAAATTTCTACGGCCTCGACGCGTGAAAAAGACGGCGCCATCCAAGTCAGCGCTTTCACCGGCCGCGCATCGGCGGATGCGGAAAATCATGTACGATTTCCACGTCCGCGCCTTTGGCGAGGAACTGGCGCGGATCAACTTCCTTCCCGAGAAACGGCGCAAACAGGCGGTGGCCGAGATGATTGATCACGCGCGCAAAAAAGGAGTGAAGCTCACCCGGCCGGCCTTGGGTGTCACGCCGTAGTGCGGGCGCCCCGGCGGGACTCAACTGTTCCACAGAAGCGTGGACTGCCCGCGTCGCATTAACCTGCCGTGAGCAGCCATGAGTTGATCAGCGGGAATTTCCACCAGATCAACGCCACGAGTGCGACCATCAAGCCCGCGGCCACATCGCGGCGACCGAAACAGTCATGAGCGCCGTGCGAGCGGACGAACTCCAGCAGCGCGCCCGTCGGGCAACCGTAGCGGCAATACGCCTGCGGGATGAACAGCGACGCAACCAGCCCGGCGATGGCAACTGCGATCGTTGCCCAGCCCGCGGACCGGATGATGTAAGCGTCAAACGGTTCGAGGTCCGCGAGGTCGAAGGGCGCGGCGAGCATCACAACCAGCAGGACGAACCCGAGCGAGAGTCCGGGCAACCATTGCAGGCCGGTGCCCAGTCTGTGTGGCACGTGGATCTTTCCCTTCAGTCCGAGCCGCCCCAGCCATTCCTGCGCCGCGCCGTGCGGGCAGAGTTGATGGCAATAGAGCGGTTTCTTCGTCGCCCACGGCACGAGCAGTGACGCAGCGACGAGCAGCACGAGGCCGGGCGCGAGGTTCCACGGCACGCCGGACTTCGCCCAGCCGGCCAGCAGCGATTGCGCGAGGAGATCGCCGTTAATGAAGCCGACGTAGCCGATGACGATGACCTGGAACACGCGCCGCATCCAGCGCCGGCCCTTGAGGTGCGTGAAGCTGAACAAGCACCCCGCCGCGATCACGGCCACGAGACCGTAATCGCGCACACGGAATGCCGCCGGCCGCGCGTGGGCCTGGAGTTCCTTGTTCGCCATGCGCAAACGATGAACAATGCTTCGTGCCATCGCCATGCTGGTCATCGTCGCGCCGGACACGCCTTCGATGCCGGCCTTCTTGAGGTCCATCGCGGCGACGTCGTCCCACGCCATGCCGTTCCACTTTTTCGGGAACCGGCGGTCCAGCACGACGTCGGCAACGTGCGTCTTCGTGTCTTCGCTGGAGCGCACCTTCAGGCCGAGCACCATCAATGACGGATCGAAGAAGATCAGCACGTCGGTCAGGCCGCAGTAGCCGATGATGTGTTCGCACTGCGGCTGCGTGCGGACGATGTAGCCGAGTTGGTTCCCTTCGGCGTCGTGAACGAACATTCCCTCGCGCTCGGAGTGATCGGGACGAAGCGACGCCGCGTTGGTGAAAATGGATTTAACCTCGTCCACGGCCAAGGGCCGGTCGCCCGCGATGCGCAATCGCACGTGATGATCGCGGATGAGCCACACGATCAGCGCAAGCACGCCAAGGCGGTAGAGCTGGAGAGCAACCACCTTGAACTTCGCTGCGTGCATCGCGCGGGAATGTGCCTGAATGTGCTTCCGGCGTCTCGCCGGAAGTTCTCACTTCAGTTCCGCAGAGAGGAATATGGAACTGCCGGCGAGACGCCGGCAGCACGTTGTCACTCCGCCTTCAGCACCTGCACCGCGTCGATGTGGACGTTGCCGTTGGCCTTCTCGGTCGTGACTTCCACGGCGCCGGGTTTGCCGGCCTCGAAGCGGAAGACGCCCAACGAGACGAACGTCGGCTTCACGGGCGGGTCGAGTTTCTCGTTCACCAGGATCGTCTTGTCGCCGTCGGCGCTGTGGACGGTGACGGGCGCGTTCGCGGCGCGGTTCTCGTGCGGTTGATAGGCGAAGCGGACTTCGTAGCGGCCGGTCTCGGGCACGCTGAACTCGAAACGCGCAGAGGCCGGGGCCTTGGGCGACGCGTAGAGGTAATGCTTCCCGATGAAACCCTTGAGGCCCTCGCCTGCGGTCCACTTGCCGGTGAGCTTCGCCTGTTCGTCGTCGATCACGATTCCGGGCAACTGCGCCGCCTTGACTGACGTGGTCTCCACCGGCGGCAATTCCTTCGCGTCGGCCGGGATGTAGGGCTTGCCATCCACGCTGTCGCGGCGCGCGACGCCGCGCAGGCGCATCAACTCCTGCAGCTCGGGAAAGTAATTGTGATAGATGTCGCGCGGCGAACACTTGTGGAAGATGCAGAGGCTCGCCGCCTTACCGACGACTTCGCCGATCATGCCGCCGGTCTTCATCACGCGCACCGTGCCGAGCGCCTCGTGCGTGACGCTCACGTCGCGGCCAGCCATGAAAAGGTTCTCGATGTTCCGCGAGTAAAAGCATCGATACGGCACCGGGTAGCCGTGCTCGCGATCCACCTTCTTGTCCATGACCGCCTTCGAGATGAAAGGGTTCTCCGGAAACTTCTTCGCGTATTCTTCCTTCGGATAATGCAGGTCGATGTCCCACGTCGTCGGGACGCAACCGTCGGGATACGGTTTCTTCTCCTCGATCTCTTCGCGTGTGAGGATCACGTCGCCGAGCAACTGCCGCGATTCGCGCGTGCCGCCGACATAGGCCACCCACTCCAGCTTCGCGTTCGGGTGTTCGGCCTTGCCGTCCTTGTTCTTCATCGCGTTGAACGCGCCGAAAATCGCGCGCAGGTTCCAGTCGCGGATGTATTCGAGGTCCTTAATCGGGTGCTGGTTGAAACCGCTTTCCCAGAACCACTCGGCGTGCAGCACGGGGACCATCTGGCCGTCGATGCGTTTGGTTTTCTTCGGATACGGAAAATCATCCATCGTCATGTCCAACGCCCACGGCACGTCGGGGAACGGGACCGGCTTCTCGCCGTTCTCCCAACGCCACATGTTGCTCATGCCGAGGTGGCCCTCTTCCTTCGTCGTGTGGTCCGCTCCCGCGAGCGCGCCGATGACGGCGTGCCCTGTCGAGTCCACGAAGAGGACGCCCTTGAAGCGCCGCACCTCGCTGTTGCGCACGTTGAACGCCAGCACCGCCTCGATGCGCTTCTTGTCCGCGCTCATCTCGACGGCGTAAGCGTGCGTGTTCAGGAAGAGCGAAATGTTTTTCTCGGCACGCACCACCGCCTCCTTCTTTGCGTCGCCGAACTCCTCGAACGTCCCCGGCGACGCCTTCGCGCGATCGGCGAACTCCTCGACGATTTCGCCGAGGTTCGGATAAAGCCCGCGGCGCGTGCCGCCCATCGCCCAGACGCGGATTTCCGAACTGCCGTTGCCGCCGAGCACCGGCCGGTCCTGGATGAACGCCACCTTGCAGCCCATGCGCGCCGCCGAGAGCGCCGCGCCCATGCCCGCGTAACCGCCGCCGACCACGACGACATCGAACGGCCCCGTCTCGATGGGCTTCTCCGGCAACCCGAGCAATTCCCTGCGCCACGCGGCGAGCGGCGCCTTGTCGTTGGGCGGAACGAAGTCCGTGTCCTTTGTGAACAGGATCGCGTCGCAGCGGCCGTTGAAGCCCGTGAGATCGTGCAACGCGATCTCCACCTCGGGCTGGCTGATCTCGACCGTGCCGCCGTCGTGCCAGAACCAATCGTCGCCCTTGGTGCCGAAGGTTTCCTTCAACGGCCGGCCCGCGACGAGCACCTGGAATTTGCCCGGCGCGCCGGGAGCCTGCCAGTGCGCGACCCAATCCTTCGTCCGCACGAAGACGCGGTAGGTGCCGGCGCCGGGGAGCTTCACCTTCGTGGTCGCGTCCTTCACGGGTGCGCCCAGGCCGTGAGCCATGAGGTAGGGCGAACCCATCACCTCGATGAACTGCGTGTCGAGCACCCAGCCGCCGGGATTCGCGAAGCTCTCGGCCTCGACGAGCAGATGGTTGGCGGCCAACAGGGGCAGCGCGGCGGCGAGCGACAGAAGGGCGGCGAGCAAACGTTTCATAACGGTGCCGGAGAAACTATCACCCCGGCGCACCGCTCGGCCAGTGTCTTCCGACGGTGATCATGGGCGTGCAATTCCACCCGAAAGCGACCTTACCGAGAATGGATGGACGATCCTGTAGGACTTCCCCCAACATGCGGCGAAGAAAAACGGCACCCCGATCCGCAGCAAGGGCAAAGGCGGGCACCTGTACCCAACTTCGAAGCCCACTCGCTAACTCGGCTGCACTAGACGGCGACAAAGAAGCGACTCTTGACGCCCACGCTTCCGTATCCGACCCTCGATTCCGCCATCAGAAACATTCTTGCGTTCACGTTCATTATCGCGGGCCAAGCCTACGCTGCTGACGCCGGCCGATTCCAACTCTTCTCAGGTACAATCGATCGCGACGGAAGCCCCATGCCCGTCGTGCTTAAGATCGACACGCAAACTGGCCAGACGTGGGAGCTCATGAACATTGGCGTTCACGCACCTGGCACGACCGGCGTAACGCCCGTCAAAGGTTGGACCCCGGTTCCCGAAGACGTGATCGATGGACTGCTACGATTAAAGGGTAGAGTTGGCGCCACTAACGCACCTCCCCTGAAAAAGTGATGCACCGTCTTGAATTTGCCACTCATTGAACGGCGATGGACGTTCGGGACGCGCGCCGGCACGACCCACACACGAACTCCCGCACCTCTCCAAAACGGAAAAGCGGGGTGGCGTTGGCCTCCTCGGAAACCCAAAATGGTGTCGGTATCGGTGCATCTTAAGTGTTCAGTATTGCGAACCAGACAAGGGCAACGACCCCGATTAGAAAAAAACCGTAGCCGAGCTTGAAGCAGCTGGAAAAGAAAAGCCCCGGTGTTGCGACTCCGAAGGAATGACCAGCGGCAATGGAAGACGCGATCTCCCAGTGGACCTTGGCTTTCGAAAACCCGTAAACCGTGCAACAGATCACGGCGATGACAAACGCCACCCAACTCAAATGGAGCAGCCAAATACTGGATGGGGCTGGCCCGATGATATCTTTGCGAAAGGTGATCGACAGCGCCAGTGCTCCGGTGGAAAGCGTTGAAACGCGATCTGCGAATTTGTAAACCGCCTCTGCGTGGATCTCAGCGTGTTTTTGGAGAGATTCAATATCCATAAACACCAAGTCGAAATGTCGCTGAAGATCTAAGTGAGCCTCAACAGTGAGGTCCTATTGGCGTTCATAGACCGACGCTAGTTGGTCGCTGCCCATGCGTCGAGAGGGTTTTCGGCAGGCCGGGCCGCTGGATAGTGGAGCCACCACCTCACCGCTGGGAACGGTCCGGAAGCCATCGCGGTTTTGGCGGTGCCTTCCCAAGCCGTCCGGAGGTCGTACGGATTCTGGCGGTGGCTTCCCAAGCGGTTCGGAGGTCGTAGTTATTCTGGCGGTCCCTTCCGGATCGGTTGGATGGTCATCGCCGTTTTGTTGGTCGTTTCCGGATCGATTCGGAGGTCGTACCGATTTCGGCGGTGGCTTCCGAATCGATTTGGAGGTCGTACATATTCTGGCGGTCGCTTCCCAAGAGGTTCGGTGGTTGGTTCAAGCACTTGTAAATCAGCCAGTTGCGTCATAAAACCTCAAGCAAGTGCAAAAAGAGCCATCATCCGATCCGCCCGCCCTCACTTCGCCCAGCCCTGCTCCTTGAGCCACAGCGCGCACTGCGTGGTCCAGGGGTGCCGCGCTTCGGGGTCCCATTGCGCGGTGCCCAGCCCGATGCCGTGGCGACCCTTCGGGTAAATGTGCAGCGCGAAGGGCACCCCGGCGCGGCGCAACGCAGCGGCGAAGTCGAGCGAGTTCTCCAGCTTCACGGCGGTGTCCTCGCCGGTGTGGAACAGGAAGCACGGCGGCGTGTCCTTCGTCACGTGCAGTTCGTTCGAGAGGAATTTGATCAGTTCGTCCGACGGTTTGTCGCCGAGCAGGTTCTTGCGCGAGCCGCCGTGCCCGTTCGGTCCCATGCTCACCGCGGGATAACACAACACGCCGAGATCGGGCCGCGAACCGGCGCGCTCGATGGGATCGGCCGCGTTCGCATCGCCCGCATCGAAGCGCGTGAGCACGCACGACGCGAGGTGGCCGCCGCCGGAGATGCCGAAGGCGCCGACGCGTTTCGGGTCAAGGCCCCACTCGGCGGCGCGCGCGCGGATGGTGCGAACGCCGCGCGTGAGGTCCTGCATCGGCGCGGGATGATGGTAGGCGGGCGCGAGTCGGCTCTTGAGCACGAAGCCGGCGATGCCGTGCTCGTTAAGCCACATGGCGATGTCGCGTCCCTCGTGCGGAGCGAGCGCCGCGTAACCGCCGCCCGGGCAGATGATGAACGCCGCGCCCGTGGCCTTCGCCGGGTTGGCGAAATACGGATCGAGCATCGGGATGTCCTTCGCCTCGGCGCCGAGCGCGCCGGGAGCGTCACCAGCCCACAGGCGGAATGGCTCGCGCGGAATCGGCGGTGGTTTGGGCGCGGCTTTCGGCGTTTGCGCCGACGCGGTGATCGCCAGCGACAAGGCGATGAGAACGCGCGCGGCGAGCGATGAGAATTTCATGGTGCGCGATGCGTTGAGTTATTTCGCAAAGCCGAGTTCCTTGAGCCACACCGCCAACTGCGTCGTCCACGGATGGCGCGCCTCGGGATTCCATTGCGCGCCGCCGAGGCCGATGCCGTGGGGGCCGTTGGGATAAATGTGCAGCGAGAAGGGCACGCCGTTCTTGCGCAGCGCCCCGGCGAACATCAGCGCGTTCTCCACCTTCACGCCCGCGTCGGCGAAGGTGTGGAAGATGAACGTCGGCGGCGTGTCCTTGGTGACCTGCTTTTCGTTGGAGAGCAGTTCAACGAGCTTCGGGTCGGGGTTTTCGCCGAGGAGATTTTTCTTCGAGCCGCTGTGAGTGAGTTCGCCCATCGTGATCACCGGGTAGCAAAGGATACCGAGGTCGGGGCGCGAACTGACCTTGTCGATGGGATCGCTCGCGTTCGCATCGCCCGCGTCGAAGTGCGTGATCGCGGTCGAGGCGAGGTGGCCGCCGGCGGAGGAACCCATCACGCCGATGCGCTGGGGATCGAGCTTCCACTTCTCGGCGTTGGCGCGCACGTAGCGGATGGCGCGGTTCACGTCGTTCATCATCGCCGGGTGATGATAACCGCCGGAGCCGAGGCGGTACTTGAGCACGAAACCGGTGATGCCCTGCTCGTTGAGGAACATCGCGTAGTGCGAACCTTCGTGCGGCGCAAGTCCGCCATAGCCGCCGCCGGGGCAGATGACGACCGCCGCGCCGGTCGCCTTGGCAGCCGACGCGAAATACGGCGTGAGCGTGGGGATGTCCTTGTCGGCGGTGCCGAGCGCGCCGGGCGCGCCGTTGGGCCAGAGCGGAAAGGCTTCGCGCGGCGGCGCGGCGGTTTTCGACGCGGCTTTCTGCTGCGCGAATGAGGTCGCGGAGAAAACGGCGAGAAGACTGAAAGCGGCGAGCACGTTAAGTTTCATAGACGATGTGAGGCGCAGGCTAGAGAAGCGCCGCGGCGGTTTCAACGCAATTGCCGGGTCGGCCAGCCGGTGCACCCGGTGGCGGGAAAACAGTTTGAAGTGGGCCTCCCCGTGGCCTACGCTCGGCACCGCTTGGTTTGCGCGCGTAGCTCAATTGGATAGAGCGTCGGCCTCCGGAGCCGAAGGTTGTGGGTTCAACCCCCGCCGCGCGTACCAGTTCGATCACGGCGAATCCAAGGCGACAGACGCGAATGATCCGTTTCTGGCAATCGATGGCAAGCGGCCTCGACCAGCCGCACGATTCTTGACCGAGTCCTCCTGCTTCGCGCGAACACTCCGGGGGAACCGCCCGGTGCGGACTCCCGGCTTCACCAAACTCATTCCGCCGATTCCAGCGTCGATCATATCTCCAGTTCAAAAGGCGTTGCGTCAGACGTCTGCCGGGAAAAGCACGAGTGTCGGAGTCGCAAAATGATACCGCGAATCAGTCCCGAAATCCGTGCAATCGTCCGGCGCACAAAGCCAGGGCTTCTGGCGATGCGGGCAAAAGAACTCGCGTGAGAAGGCCGCCTTTGGATTAAATGGACCAACAACGATGAAGTCTGAACCACTGGATGCGGTCGTGATCGGAGGCGGGCCTGGTGGATCGACCGCAGCGACGCTCCTCGCCAAGGCGGGACGGCGCGTGCTTTTACTGGAGAAAGAGCGGTTCCCACGGTTTCACATTGGCGAATCACTGCTGCCTTACAACTGGCGCATCTTCTCCGAACTGGGCGTGCTCCCCGTTCTGGAGGCGGCGGGTTTTCCCCGCAAGTTCGGCGCGCAATTCCACCTCGGCAACGGCTCGAAGGCCCTCAAGCTGGTGTTTCGCAACGGGCGCTTCACGGAGGAGCCGATGACGTTCCAGGTCGAGCGTTCGGTGTTTGACGACCGCCTGCTCAAGCACACGCGTTCGTGCGGGGTCGAAGTTCGCGAAGGCTGGACCTGCCAGCGCACCGAAACGCGCAGTGACGGCGTGGAGATCGAAGCCACGGATGAACAAGGTTCCGCTCAAACGTTCCGCGCGCGATTCGTCGTGGACGCCAGCGGTCGCGCGAATGTCACCGGCAACCAGGAAGGTCTGCGTGTCACCCATCCCGGCCTCAAGAAAATGGCGTTGTTCGGCCACTATCTGGGCGTCGCGCTCGACTCCGGCGAAAAGGCGGGCGACACGGTGATTGTCCGGCTCGCGAACAAATGGTTCTGGCTCATTCCGATCTCGGCGGAGAAGACGAGCGTCGGCCTCGTGATGGACAAGGACGAGTTCGCCGGGGCAAGAATTCCTGCTGAGGAACTCTTCAATCAGGCTGTCGCCACCAGCCCGCCGCTGCAGGCGCGCATGAGCAAGGCCCGGCTGGTCGGCGACTTCCACACCACGACGGATTTTTCCTACTACAACCGCCGCCTCGTCGGCCCGCGGCTCCTGCGTGTCGGCGATGCCGCGGGCTTCATGGATCCAATCTTCTCCGCGGGCGTGTTCCTTGCCATGTATTCCGGCAAGCTCGCCGCAGAAACCGTGGACGCCTGCCTGCGCTTGCGATCCGGCCACTCGCGGCACCTCGCCCGTTACGAGCGGAAGACCTTCGCAGCGCTGCGCTTCTACTGGGAAATGGTCGAGCAATTTTACACCACGCCTTTCATGGAGCTCTTCCTCGAACCACGCGAGAAGTTCAACCTTCCCGCCGCGGTCAACGCCGCGCTCGCCGGCGAACTTACCGGTCGTTGGGCCATCCGCTGGCGGATGCGGCTGTTTTTCTGGCTGGTCAAACTTCAGGCGCGCGTGCCGCTGGTGCCGCGCATCCGCTTCGATTGAGCGGGCCGCGCATGACCTGCCGCGCACTCATGGCCACGCTGGTGGGTCTGGCACTCGCCGGCTGCCGCACCGCGCCGATATTTGCGCCGCTCGATCTCTCGGAACCAGGCTGGCAGTCGCGCGAAGGTCAGGTCGTCTGGCAATCGCGCGGCGGCGCGCCGGAACTGATCGCCGAATTCCACATCGAGACACACCGTGACGGTCGTTGCTGGCTGCAAATCTCCAAGGCCGGCCTGCCTTTCCTCACCGCGCAATCCGATTCAACGGGCTGGCAAATTCATTCCGTCACGGAAAACCGCCGGCACGCCGGACGCGGCGCTCCGCCTGTCCGCGTGGGCTGGTTTCAACTCGTCCGGTGCCTTGACGGGCAACCACCCGCAGCGGGTTGGGTGTGGGAGCGGCACGAGGGTGAAGCGTGGCGTCTGGCGAACCCGTTTTCAGGGGAACGGATGGAAGGCGTGCTGACGCGATGAACCGCCGTGTCCTCTGGCTCCTTCTGCTCGTCCCGCTCGGACTCGGCCTCTGGCGGCTGCGCTTCGACGTGGACGTGCTGAACCTGCTCCCGTCGGAATTGCCCGCGGTGCGCGGCCTACAGCTTTATCAAAAGCATTTTGCCAACGCCGACGAACTCATCATCACGCTCGAAAGCGCCGAGGCCGGGCTGGCGGAAAGCTCCGCCCGCGCGCTGACGGAGCGGTTGCGCGGCGCAACAAACCTGGTTTCCTCCGCGCTCTGGCAAGCGCCGTGGATGGAGCACCCGGAGCAGTCCGCCGAGTTGGCGGCCGCGATGTGGTTGAGCCAGCCTCCAGAAGTCTTCGGCGAGATGACCAACAGACTTGCGGCCACGAATCTCGCGGCCACGCTTGCCGCGACGCGCGAGCGGCTGGCGGTCTCGTTTTCTCCCGCCGAAGTGGCGCGACTCAGTTTTGATCCCTTCGGATTGACCCAGGTGCCGGGCGCGGACGCGCACGCCGCCGGCTTTGGGCCGGAACAGGATTTCTTCACTTCGCCCGACGGCACGTTCCGGATGATTTTCGTGAAAGCCGCCAGCCCGCTCCCCGGTTATCGTGACTGCGCGACATGGCTGGCGGCGGTGCGTGAGCTGGCGGAGACATGGCGAAAGAGCGCGGGCGCGCAAGTTACGCTCGGCTACACCGGCCGGCCGGCGTTTGTGACTGAAATCTCC
>DATDFH010000557.1:0-13317 GCA_036522715.1 Verrucomicrobiia bacterium | reverse complement strand
GCCCAAAAGTGCTTGCGGAAAAAAACTCCGGCGATGATTTAGCACTTGAACAGTTCGCTCGAGTGTTGTTAATCCCGACGAAGTTCGAGCCGGCGAGACCGGCACCGAACTGTTCCTTCCGGGAATTGCATGAAACTAAGTCGATTTTTGCGGGCGAAACAAATTTTGACGGTGGGCGTTACGGCGATGGCATGCTGGCTGGCGGGGCCGCCGTCGGCCGATGCCGCGCTGACCGCGGCGCTGCAAGGCCAGAATCGCGGAACCAACGTCTGGACCACGCAGAACCTCTTGGGCTGGCGGGAACTGGACTTTATCCCGTTGCGTACTTTCTTCACGGGCGGGCCGGCCAGCAACCAGGTGGTCATCGTCGAGTTCGATCACACGAGAAGTTCGGGCACCACGCGCGGTATCGAGAACCTGACAAGTTTCACGCACTCGACGAACGTGGTGATCACTTCGGGACCTACACTCTCCGCGCCGGTCGGAATCGATATTTGGAGCTACGCCTACACGATCACGGTCACGAACGCGCAGCCCGCCTTCGTGGAATTTCGTGGGCGGCTGGCCGCAGGATCACACGTGTTTCCGGGCAATTCGTTGAACTTGAAGAGCTTCTTGAACTCCGGTCCATTCGGGAATCTCGGAATCTTCAAAGCTGCCGCCGGCCCGGGCACACCCGACCTCGCGATCGCGAAGGTCGGCGCAAGCCAGGCGGCTCCGGGAGATATCATCGCCTACGCCATCAATTACACCAACCAGGTGGACACGACCAACATCGCGATCGGCGCGCAGGTGACCGACGTGCTCCCGACCGGACTGTCCTATGTTCCCGGCAGCGCCAGTGCCAACGGCACACTGGTGGGCAACACGCTGACGTGGGACCTGGCCGATCTGACCAACGGCGCGCGCGGTTCGCTCACC
Source organism: Verrucomicrobiia bacterium (assembly GCA_036522715.1). Lineage (GTDB taxonomy): Bacteria > Verrucomicrobiota > Verrucomicrobiia > Limisphaerales > JACQFS01 > DATDFH01. The sequence continues at coordinate 12,396 of DATDFH010000557.1, read as the reverse complement.
TACAAGGTCATGGTCAGCACCAATATCGCGTTCACCCAAACGCTTGTTAATTTTGCCCAGCTCCTGAGCGCGCAGAACGATCTCAATCCAGCGGACAACCTCGCCCAGTTCACCACCACGGTGGTCGCCGCTCCGACGCCGGTTGCGATCGATGACTCGTACAGTGTTCTGCGGAACACCCCTTTGATTGTTGCAGCTCCCGGCGTGCTGACCAACGACTTCGACAACGCGAGCAATTCGCTGATGGCTGTGCTGTTCAGCAGCACCACCAACGGAACGTTGGCGCTTAATACCAACGGCTCATTCACCTACACGCCCACCCTCGATTTCGTCGGCAACGACACGTTCACCTATCGCGCCTCCAACGCCACGAACGCTTCCGGGCCGGCTGTCGTGACCATCAACGTCACCAACGCGTGCAGCCTGACCGTCACGACGACCAACGACAGCGGCCCCGGCTCATTGCGCGAGGTCATCAACTGCGCCAACAGCACGCCTGGCCTGGACACGATCCGGTTCAACATTCCGGGCACGGGCGTGCAGACCATCACTCCACTCTCACAGTTGCCGACGATCACTGACCCGGTGATCATTGACGGCTATACGCAGCCCGGCGCGAGTCCAAACCAACTGCCGGATGCCGACAATGCGGTGGCGTTGATCGAATTGGACGGTAGCCTGTCTGCGGGGGCCACCGGGCTGAACATCAGCGCGGGAGGGAGCACAATCCGAGGGTTGGTGATCAATCGCTTTGGCAACGGCATCGTTCTGAGTGCAGCGGGTGGAAACGTGATCGAGGGCAATTTGATCGGCACCGATCCAACGGGATCGCTTGACCGGGGGAATGGAGGCGCCGGTGTGAATGTCAGTGGTGGCAGCGGCAACCTCATCGGTGGGACCACTCCGGCTGCGCGCAATGTCATTTCCGGCAACACCGGCAACGGCATTGGCATCACTGCCTCGGGCACGCTCGTGCGCGGCAACTTCATCGGCACTGACAAAGACGGCACGTCGCGTCTGCCTAACGCTCAAGGAATCGGCATCAGCGTCGGCGGTCATGACGCCGTGATCGGCGGCAACGATGCCGACGATGGAACGATCGACGGAGGCGTCGGCGCGCGCAACGTGATTTCCGGCAATGACAACATGGGCATCATCATCGACACGAGCGGCAACGGCGCGCTCGGCGCCGTGACGATTCAGGGGAACTTCATCGGCCTGAACGCGGCCGGCTCAGCTGCGATCGGCAACTTGGTTGACGGTATCAACAACGATGCCCGCGGTCGCACGGGCATCACCACCGTTGGGGGAACGGCCGCGGGCGCGGGCAACTTCATCTCGGGAAACGGCGGCCGCGGTATTTTCAATAACCAACCCGGCGTGATCGTCCAGGGAAATTCCATCGGCACCGATGCGTCCGGGACGGTTGCTTTCGGGAATGCCGGCAACGGGATTGACGGCGGTGCCAACAACGTCACGATCGGTGGCCCGGTGGCAGGCGCAGGCAACACCATCGCGCACAATGGGCAAAACGGCGTCTTGGCGTCCGGCCTCCAAAACTCGATCCTGGGCAATTCCATCTTCGCCAACGCCGCCCTCGGCATCGATCTTGGCGGCGGCGGCGTCACCCCTAACGATCCGGGTGACACGGACACAGGCCCGAACAACCTGCAAAACTTTCCCGTGCTGAATTCCGTTGCCAGTGTCGGCAGCAATGTCGTCATCCAAGGCACACTCAATAGCGTAGCCAACGGCGCCTACCGGCTCGAATTCTTTGCCAACACCGCCTGTGACGTCAGCGGCTTCGGTGAGGGACAGTTCTTCCTCGGCGCCACCAACGTTACGACCGACGCAGGCGGCGACGCCAGCTTCACCGTGACCTTGCCAGGCATTGGCACGCCGTTCTTCTCTGCGACGGCCACCGACACCAACGGAAACACCTCCGAATTCTCCGCGTGCTTCTCGCCATGCACAATCATGTGCCCGCCGAACATCACCGCCACCAACTCTTCCGGCCAGTGTGGCGCGGTCGTGACATATCCGGCACCGACGACCATCGGTACGTGCGGCACAGTGACTTGCACGCCGGCGTCCGGGTCGTTCTTCGCGGTGGGCACGAACATCGTAATGTGTAGCAATGGGTTCGGTAGCAGTTGTTCGTTCACGGTGACCGTACTCGACCAAGAGTCGCCAACGATCAGTTGCCCCGCCGATATCGTGCTTTCAGCCGACCCCGGGCAGTGCTCGCGCAGCAACGTGACTTACACCGTCACGCCGAATGACAACTGTCCGGGCTTCAATTTGGTTCAAAACGCGGGGTTGCCCAGCGGATCAACTTTCGCGAGAGGAACCACGACCAACACCTTCACCGTCAGCGACGCCAGCGGCAACTTCCGCTCGTGCAGTTTCACGGTCACGATCAACGATGGCGAGGCACCGACGTTCTCCGCTCTTACGAATCTCGTGCTCACCACCGACCCCGGTCAATGCTCGCACAGCAACGTGACCTTCAGTGTCAGCGCGACGGACAATTGCACGGCGGCTTCGAACATCGTGATCACTTGCGTGCCGCCGTCCGGCTCGACGTTCCAGAAGGGCGTGACCACCGTGACCTGCATGGCCACCGACGAGTCGAGCAACACGAGCAGCTCGTCCTTCACCGTTACGATCCAAGACAAGGAGCCTCCCGTGCTCTCCTGCCCGGCGAACATCGTTACCAACACCGCGCCCGGACAGAGCAACGCGGTCGTGAACTTCCTGGCGCCCGCGTTCAGCGACAATTGCTCCGGTGCCAGCGGCATCGCGCAGCTCGCCAGTTGCTCGCCGACTTCGGGTTCGACCTTCCTTGCTGGCGTGACGACCGTGACTTGCACCGCGACGGATTCGTCGGGCAACTCCAACTCCTGCACCTTTACCGTGACGGTCATCGCGACGCCGGCGGCTGATTTGAGTCTCACCAAAACCGCCGCGCCAAACCCGGTCACCGTCGGCAGCAATTTCACCTACACGATTGTCGTGACAAACTCCGGACCCAACATCGCGACCGGCGTAACGGTGACTGATCCGCTGCCCGCGTCGGTGGCATACGTTTCCTCAGCTTCGAGCCAGGGCGCGTGCGTTGCGAGCAACGGCATCGTGACTTGCGATCTCGGCGGCCTCACCAACGGCACCTCCGCCACGGTGACGATTGTGGTTACGCCCGCCGCCGCTGGTTCGATCACCAACACCGCCACCGTCACCGCTGCCGAGTTTGACCCCAACTCTACCAACAGCGTCGCCACCGATGTGACGGTGGTCGTGCCAGCCGGTGGTGTCTCGGCGGAATTCCTCACTGGCATCACGTTCAACCTGCAGACCGGCTTGTTCGAGCAGAAGGTCAACCTCACCAACTCCGGCGCCACGATCACGAACGCCACGCGCGTTTATGTCCACGGCCTGCCCGCCGCGACCAATCTCTACAACGCCAGCGGCGTCTCCAACGGCTTGCCATTCGTCCAATACAACCTGCCGTTGCTCTCCGCCAGCAATGTCGTCTTCCTGCTCGAATACTATTTCGCGAACGGCGTGCCCGCGACCAACCTCACGCTCACGGCCGAGGAAGTGGCGGCCGCGACGCCGCCCACGATCCCGAGCAACGCCGTGTTCGTCGCGCTCGAAGTCGGTCGCGCTCCGCTTCCACTGACCAACCTCAACAATGGCCGCTTCCTCATCGAATGGGAGGCCATTCCCGGCCGCACCTACACCATTCAATACACGACGAACCTGCTGGCGACAAACTGGGCGACCGTCGTTCCCTCCATCGTCGCGCCGGCCAACCGCGTCCAGTGGCTTGATGACGGGCCGCCCAAGACGGAGAGCAAACCCGGTGTTTCACCGGCCCGGTTCTATCGCGTGTTCTTGTTGCCATTGCCCTGATTTCTCGCGCCCATGAAAACTTTCGCCGGACTGATTTTGTTGGCTGCCATGCTGGCCGGTTCGGTGGCTTCGGCCCAGACCGAGCCGAAGAAGAAGCCGTTGCACTTCGATCCTGACGAAGAGTCACCTTCTCCCAACCGGCTCAGTGTGAGTTATCGCCTCGGCTTCAACATCAAGGCGAACCTGCGCAATCTCGGCGCCGTGGCGGCTTCTTTTCCCGGCTCGATTCCGTCCAGCCCTGGCACGGCCACCAGCGGCGTGAACCACGAGTACGACAACGGCTACAACCGTGTCGATTCCACCGGCAACCTCAACCGCAGCGGCCTCGGCAGCGAGACCGGGTATTGGGGTTACGCCAGCGCCAGCCAGATCGTCGGCGACAACGTGGTGATGACCAGTTCGCATCCGGGAAATCTTGCGAGCGATCTCGAGGACAGTCCGCATCACGCGCTGGAGCTGACCTACGGACGCGAGTTGGGCCGCTGGGGACACGTGCGGTACGGTTTCGAGGTCGCACTTGGCAACACCGCTTTGGATTTCAACAACACCGTCACGCCGGTGACTGCGACGTTGACGGCGGATGCCTACGCGCTGCGCGGGATCGTGGCGCCAGCAGCTCCATACGCTGGCAGCTTCGCCGGGCCGGGCGCTGTCATCAGTGACGTGCCTCAACGCATCCCGGTGAATGTCACCACCGGGTTCAATGCCGATGTGGTCGGGCTTAAGATCGGCCCTTACTTCGAGTTTCCCATCACCAAGCGATTCAGCGCCACCCTCGGCGTCGGCGGGGCGGCCGTGTCGATGAACAGCAAACTCACCTTCACCGAGTCCGTGACTGTCAGCGGCACGACCGGCATCATCCGCAGCGTCACCGACTCGCGCAGCGAATGGCTCGTCGGCGGCTACGGTGCCGTCAGCTTGTCCTACGAAGTGAGCGACTCCGTTCGCGTCGTGGCTGGCGTGCAGTATCAGCACGTCAACAACTACACCCATCAGGTGAGCGACAAGGCCGTGGACGTTGATCTGGGCAAGACGTTCTTCGCGACCATCGGCGTGTCACTTTCGTTCTGAGCCTGCCCCGCTCGTCCTCGTTCTCGCTCGCAAAACCCTTTTTCGCCGCGGATGAGAATGCCCTACGCGATGACTGGCTTGCGTTTCGGCCCGCCAACCGGCACAAAGCCGCCGCCCCATGAGCGCCGCTGCACCACCGCCGACCAACTCCGTCGGCCGCGTCGTCCTCGCCAGCTTCATCGGCACGACCATCGAGTGGTACGACTTCTTCCTCTACGGCACCGCGGCGGCGCTGGTGTTCAACAAGCTGTTCTTCCCGACGTTTGATCCGCGCGCCGGCACCATCGCGGCGTATGCGACGTATGCCATCGGTTTTCTCACGCGTCCGCTCGGCGGCATCCTGTTCGGCCATTTCGGCGACCGGCTCGGGCGCAAGTCCATGCTCGTCATCACGCTCATGTTGATGGGCGCGGCGACGTTCCTCATCGGCGTGCTGCCGACGTACGAACAGGCCGGCGTGCTCGCGCCTGCGCTGCTCGTCGCGTTGCGCTTCGTGCAGGGCTTTGGTGTCGGCGGCGAATGGGGCGGCGCGGTGCTCATGGCCGTCGAGCACGGCCACGCGGGCCGGCGAGGATTTTTTGCGAGCTGGGTGCAGGCGGGCGTGCCGGCCGGGTCGCTGCTCGCGGCGGCGGTGTTCAACCTGTTCTCCTCGATGCCGGAAAAACAATTCCTCTCGTGGGGCTGGCGCATGCCGTTTCTCCTCGGAATTTTTCTCCTCGCCGTCGGCCTGTTCATCCGGCTGCGCATCCTGGAAAGCCCGCTCTTCACCGCGATGAAAACCGAACGCCCGCCCGCGCCGCTGCCGATCCTCGAAGTGCTCCGCCACCATCCGCGCAACGTCCTGCTCGCGATGGGTGCGCGCTTCGCCGAGAACGGCTACTTCTATGTGTTCACCGTGTTCGTCCTGAGCTACGCCACGCAGCAACTCGGCCTCGCACGCTCGACAGTCCTAAACGGCGTGCTGATCGCGTCGGCGATCGAGTTTGTCGTCATCCCGCTGTTCGGTGCGTTGTCCGACCGGGTCGGCCGGCGGCCGGTTTATCTTGGCGGCGCACTGTTCCTCGCTGTGTTTGCGTTTCCGTTCTTCTGGCTCGTCGGCACGAAATCGACCGCGGCGGTCTGGCTGGCGATCATTGTGGGACTGGTCGGCCACGCGGCGATGTACGGACCGCAGGCGGCATTCCTCTCCGAACTCTTCGGCACGCGCGTGCGCTATAGCGGCGCGTCACTCGGCTATCAACTCTCCTCGGTGTTCGCCGGCGGACTCGCGCCACTCATCGCCGCTGCGCTGCTCCAATGGTCCGGCGGAAACCCGTGGCCGGTCGCCGCGTACCTCATCGGCATGGCGTTGGTCACGATCGTCTCCGTCTGCCTCGCGACGGAAACCCATCGCGAGAAGTTGCAGAGTTGATTCCTTGTCGTCAGGCGGTTGCAAAACATTCGTCCGGCATCATCCGCGACTGATTCAACGCCGGTGTGAATTCCATCAACGGCAAAATGTCGTTTGCCGGTTCGATTCCCGGCGCCACTTCGATCAGGCGCAAGCCCTCGCGCGCGAGTTCGAACACCGCGCGCTCGGTGACGAAGATTACCTGTTGCCCGCGCGCCAGCGCCGACGGGCCGTGGAAGCAGACCTGTTGCACGCGCTTGACGAACTTCGCGTGCCGCCCCTCGCGCACAATGCGCAACGCGCCGTCTTCAACCGTGACTTCAAGTTCGCACGCGCGAAAGGTGCAGCAGAAGACCACGCGCCGGGCGCTCTGCGCGATGTTCACGAAGCCGCCGACGCCCGCGAACCGGCCTGCGTAGGTGCTCACGTTCACGCTGCCCTCCGCGTCCACCTCCACCGCGCCGAGCACGGCCACGTCGAGTCCGCCGCCGTCGTAGAAATCAAATTGCGCCGGCTGGTCGATGATCACCTCGGGAAAATGGCTGCAACCGAAACTCAATCCCGACGCCGGCACGCCGCCAATCGGACCACTTTCGACCGTGAGCGTGAACTCGTTCAGTCGTCCGGTCTCCGCCGCGACGGCGGCGACGGTTTCCGGCAGGCCGATGCCGAGGTTCACGATGTCGCCGCGGCGGATTTCCATCAGCGCGCGGTGGCCGATGATTTTGCGTTCGGAGAAGGGCAGGGGAGCAACGGCGGCGTGATCGTTGCCGGCGGAGACGAAGGCGGCGTTGAACTGCTCGCCAAACGTTTGCGCATGTTGCGCCGGTTCGGACACGACGAGGTAATCCACCAGCACGCCCGGAACGCGCACCGACTTCGGATCGTCGATTCGTTCCACGATCCGCTCGACCTGCGCGATGACGATGCCGCCGTGGTTCTTCGCGGCCTGCGCGATGGGCAGCACCTCGCCGATGAGTCCCTCGCGTTCCATCGTGAGATTGCCGCGGCGGTCGGCGCTCGTGGCGCGAATGAGTCCGACGGTGACTGGGAACGTGCGGTAGCGGAGCCACGTTTCGCCATCGAGTGTGAGGCGCTCGATGAGCGGCTCGGTGGTGCGGGAATTCATCCGGCCGCCGCTGTGTTGGGGATCGACGAAGGTGTTCAGCCCGACTTTCGTGAAGACGCCTGGCCGCCTGGCCGCAATCTCGCGCAACAGCACGCACACGACGCCTTGGGGAAAGTTGTAGGCCTCGATCTGGTTGTCGAGCGCGAGCCGGCCGAGTTTGGGCGCGAGTCCCCAATGACCGCCGATGACGCGCTTCACCAGGCCGGCGTGCGCGAGGTGATTGAGTCCGCGCGATTCGCGGTCGCCCTGACCGGCGGCGTAAAGCAGCGTGAGGTCGCGTGGTGAATTGGTTTCGAGGAAATGTTGTTCCAGCGCCGCCGTGAGCGCCTCGGGATGCCCCGCGCCGACGAACCCGCCGACCGCAACCGTCGCGCCGCTTGGAATCGCAGCGACCGCTTCGGCGGCAGAGACGATGTGCGCTGCCGCTCTCATTTTTCTTCTTCGTAGGATCCGACGTAAGGAGGCTCCAATTGATTTCGGTTTGAAGTGAACCTCCTCACGTCGGCTCCTACGAATCGGTTCATCCGTGCCAGCCTCCGTTGACCTCGATGGTCTGTCCGGTGACGTAACTGGCGAGCGGCGAGCAGAGGAACAGCGCCACGTTCGCGACGTCCTCCGTCGTGCCGAAGCGGGCGAGGGGAATGTTCTTCATCATCTCGGCGCGCACGCTCTCGGGAATCGTCGCCGCCATCGCAGTGTCGATCACGCCGGGCGCAATGGCATTCGCACGGATGCCTCGCCGGGCGCATTCGCGGCTCAACACACGCGTCATGGCGAGCACGCCGGCCTTGGCGGCGGCGTAATTGGTCTGGCCGTAGAAGCCCAGAATCGCCGCGATGCTGCCCATGCTCACAATCGCCCCGCCATCGCGCATGATCTCCAGCCCGAATTTGCAGCAGTGAAAGACGCCGGAAAGATTCACGTCGAGCACCGAACGCCATTCTTCGAGCGACATCTTGGCGATGGTGCGGTCGCGGATGATCGCGGCGTTGTTGATGAGGAAATCAATTCCGCCCGCGCGCCGCTTCACCTCGGCCATCATGCGCTGCACGGCGTCCGGCTTGGAAACGTCGGCCGCGACGACGTGCGCGCTGTCAGGTCGCGACGCGTTCAGTTCCGCCGCAATCTTCTCCGCGTCGGCGCGTGTCGTGCCGAGGTCCGGGTGATTCAGTACGACCGTCGCGCCCGCGTGATGAAATGTCCGTGCGATCTGCGCGCCGATGCCCTACGACGCGCCGGTGATGAGCGTGACCTTGCCGGAGAGATCAATCGCGATGCTCATTTTGCGGCCGGGAGTTGTTTGAGGAGCGCCTTCATTTCCGCCAAGGTCTTCGCGTGCTTCGCGTCATCGGCGAGGTTCTTCATCTCGTGCGGATCGGCGTCGTGGTCGAAGAGCACGGCGCCGGATTTGCCGCCGTCCCATTCCGTGTAACGCCAGCGCTCGGTGCGGACGGACCGGCCGAAGAAGCCGCCGTTCTTTGCCACCGTGAAGGCGGGATGATCCCACTTCGCGCTCGGATCCCACAGCAGCGCGGAGAAACTGTGTCCTTCAAGTCCAGTGGGCTTCGGCAAACCGCACAATTCCGCCAGCGTTGGATAGACATCCACGAAACTCACGGTGCGCCCGCACGCCCTGCCGTTGCCGCTGGCGCCGGGGAGCCGGACGATCAGCGGCACGCGTGCCGCGACCTCGAAGTTGGAATTGTGCTTCGACCACTTGCCCTTCTCGCCGAGGTGGTAGCCGTGGTCCCCAAAGAAGACGACGATGGTCTGGTCCGCCAAGTCGAGCCGAACCAGCGCGTCGAGCACGCGGCCGATGTTCCAATCCGTCCACGCCGCCGACGCGCGGTAGGCCCGGATCATTTCGCGCGCGGCTTCGGGCGAGGCGTCGCGGTTGATAAAGAGATCGCCGTTGCGCTTGGGCACGGAGGCTTCGGGGAAACCCGGCGGCACCGTCGGGTGCGGCGCGAAGTCCGGCGGCAACTCGATCTTTGCCGGATCGAACAGGTCAAAGAATTTCTTCGGCGCGGTCGGCGGGCTGTGCGGCTTGAGGAAACCCACGGCGATGAAGAACGGCTTGCCCTGATGTTTCTCCAGCAGTTCGATGCCCCGGAGCGCGGTGTAATAATCCACGTGATCCTCGCCGTCGCCATCGAGCACAACGATGCGGTCCGACTGCGCGGGGTCCTGTTTGCCCTTCACCTGCTTCTTCGCCGCGCCGGGTGCGGGCTTGATGCCGCGGCCGGCGGGCATCTTGGCATCGGCGATTTCAGTCCACGATTTTGTATCCTCAAGGCTGCCGTGGAAAATCTTTCCGGTTTTCCCCGCGTAGTAGCCGTTGTTTTTGAAATGCTCCGGAAGCGTGACCCAATCCGGATGCGCGGTGCGGAAGTGCGTGGTGTTTTCCATCACGCCCGTGGTGGTGGGGAAGCGGCCGTTGAGCATCGAGGTGCGCGAGGGATTGCAGAGCGGGAACTGGCAGTAGGCGCGGTCGAACTTCACGCCGGTGGCGGCGAGCTTGTCCACGTTGGGGGTCAACATGCCCTTGGCGCCGTAGCAGGCAATCTCGGGACGCCAGTCGTCAGTGGCGATGAACAGCACGTTGAGTTTCGCGTCGGCGGCCGGGCAGGGCTGACGCAGTCCAAGTGTCAACAAGGCGGCGACCGCGATGGCTTGCAGAGTTTGAACGAAGCGATTCGGTTTCATCGAGGTTGGTGTTGGGTGCGAGCGTCGGAAATTCAGCGCGGCGTTTCAATCAAATAGACCTTGCCGCCTTCGCCGCGCCGGCCGTCGGGCAGCGTGGCGTCGCGCAACAGCCACACGACGCGCGTCGGGTCGCGGTCGTTTGTCCAGGTGTAGCCGCTGCCGTCGGCGTGAGTGAAGCGGTGGACCATGCGGTCGCGCATGCGGCGGTAGTCTTGGAGGACTTGCCGCACTTCGCGCCGTGCGGCTTCTATTGCATCGCCTTTCAATTTGGTGCTGTTCAGGAAATCCCAGTCGATCACCCACGGCGCGCCCGCGGCGGCGAACTGGCGGCAATATTCGAGGTAGATGCGTGGCTCGCCTGCGGTCACGAGCAGCGCCGAGCCAAGGCAAAGATCCGGGTCGAGCGACCTCACGGCGGCGAACCATTTGTCATCGGCCAGCACGCTGTAGCCGCCGAGCGCGCCGGCATCGCCCTCGACGAAGAATTGCCCCGCGCCCGCGTTGTTGAGTTGGCGGTAAAGCCCCGCGAGCCGGGCAGCGTGTTGCGGCGCGTGCCACTGCTGCGCGTAGCCGAGATGCGAGTCCATCCATACGCCGTCAAACCGGAAACGGTGAACGACACCGCCCACGTAATCCGAGAAGTAACCGGCGAATGCGCCCGCCAAATCGCCGTGCCAGATGCCGCTGGGATTCTTGTACGCCTCCCCGCGCGCGTCCTTCAACACCCAATCCGGATGCTGCGCCCACACGGGCGAGGCGTTGCCCAGATGACCGGCGGGCACCCACGCGTTGATCAAAAGCTTGTGGCGGCGGCACTCATCGACCAGCGCGCGCAGACCTGCCTCACCGCCGTAGCCCTCGCAGACGGTGTAGTCCCACACATTCATGTTCTTGCCGCCGCCGTGGAAGGCGCTGTTGTCCCACACCACGTCGATGCACGCGCCGGTGAAACCATCGCGCGCGGTGGCTTCGGCGCACTCGCGCGCGGTCTCGGCGAAGCCTTTTCGGCTGAAGGGCGGCCAGCGCAGCCACAGTTCGCGCGAACGTTCCGGCACGCCGAACGCGCGTCGCTGTTCCGCGGAAACAATCTCGTGCGCGCGTGTCCAGAGATTGATCGTACTGTCACCTGTCGCCGTGAGGATGAACCGCGTCACGTCCGTCGGGCCGTCGAACGTGGTCTCGAACTCCAGTGCCTCGCCGCGCGAAACATTTCGCAGGCGGTCGCCAGTACTGGTGTGGAAATGCACGAGCGCGCCATCGCGGCCGTGCTCGAACTGAAACCCTGTGCCGTGCAGCAGCGAGGGCGTCAGCTTGGGATTGGTTTCCGCAATGCGGTCGGCCGCCTGCCACGACGGAGGTGCGTGCCAGCCGCGGTAGCCGTCGAAGTACGTCAGGCCCCGCGTCGTGCCGCCTGGCTCCCACGATGCGGTTTCGACGATCGGACCAGCAGCCGCCTGCATCCGCACGCTGAAGCCGGCGAAGACCGTGCCCGCGCTTTCGCGCCGCTCCGGTGCGAACGTAAGCGTCGCTTCGGGCTCGCGCAGACGCACGGTCAAGCCTTCGCGCCCGGCGAATCGCGGGACGCGTCCGGCCACCTGCCACGTCACAAGAGAATCCGCGCGCCGAATCGCGAGCGCGCCGCGGCGAACTTCGCCGAGGCCAAATGCGCCGTCGTCCCGCCGGCACAACTCGATGGTGAACTCGCCCACGCGCAGCGTTTCGATGGGCGCGGATTTTTCGTGGCGTGCCGGCTGAGTTGTTGGCGTCGCAATTTTTTCGACGGGAGAATTTCCCGCTGGCTTCGTGCCGGGAGCGGGCGGTGCCGCGGCTCCGCTCCCGTAACGCTCACGAAGAAACCGCCACGCGGCGGCGCGGTCTCGGTCGGCGAGGCGGCGCACCTTTTCGTATTCGCCGGGGTTGTCACGACGGAGTCGTTCGAGCAGCACCTCGAAATCATCCGCTGCCGCGCCAACCACGACCGTCAGCGCGACGCAGAGCGCGAGCAGACAGCAAAACGCAAGTGGCTTGAGGTTCATGCGACGCGCGCTCTGCGCCACGCGCTTCAGCGCCGGGAGAGGAGGGCTTTCAGTTCCCCGACGATCTTCTTGTGCTTCGGATCGTTCGCGAAGTTCTTGTATTCACCCGGATCGTTGTCGTGGTCGTAAAGCTCGACGCCGGCGCGGCC
>DATDFH010000556.1:0-3158 GCA_036522715.1 Verrucomicrobiia bacterium | reverse complement strand
CGCCGCGTTCGCCGGATTGCACGCCGGTGGCGCAGCAATTGCGGGCGCAGGAAAGAATTTCGATCCGGGAAAACTGCTTGCCGCCGCGGCGGCGCCCGCCGCGTCCGCGGGCGCGAGCTTTGACGTGAGCGGCAAGGCGTCGCTGACCGGCGGCTCTTCGTTCAAGGCCGATGTGACCGGCGGCGTGCAATTCGATGAGGTGTGATCATGGCTGTGATTTTTGACGAAGTGACCGCCGACGTTCAGGCGCCCGCGCGTGGCGCGCCCCTGGCACCGCGCCCGGACTCTGCTGTCAGCCAGTTCGACGCGCAACAGATGCGCCGCGAACTCGAACGCCAGGCCGAACGCCAGGCGCGTTTGCAAACCGATTGACCGCCATGCCCGCCGCTGAAAATTCACCCGCGACGTATTCCGCCACGCCGACGGTGCGGCTTGACGGCGAGGAGAACGAGCGCCTCGCGTCCTTGATCACCGCGATGGACATGACTGAACAAACCGGCGGGATGTCATCGCTCGAACTGCGCCTGACCAACGTCGCCTCGCTCACCGACGGCGGCGCCGAGACTGCGTTCGACGCGGATGGCGATCTGGAGCTTGGCTCGGAAATCATCATCGGCGCGGGTGACACGACCGCGCCGGTGGAAATTTTTCGCGGCACCATCACGGCACTGGAAGGCGAGTTCACCGAGGACCGCGCGCCGGCGCTGGTGGTCCTGGCCGAGGACGCGTTGCAAAGGACGCGGCTGGCCCGGCGCACGAAGGTTTTTGAAAACAGTTCGCTGGCCGACATCGTGCGCAGCGTGGCCAGTCTTCACGGGTTGACGCCGCAGATCAGCGGGCTGGACCAGAATTTCGGCACGCAGGTGCAGATGAACGAAAGCGATCTTGCGTTTCTCCGCCGCCTGCTCGCGCGCGTGGATGCCGATGTGCAGATCGTCGGCATGGAACTCCACGCCTCGCCGCGCGCCGCCGTGCGCCGTGGCGAACTCGAATTGGAGCTTGGTCCGCAGTTGAAGTGCGTACGCGTCATCGCCGACCTCGCGCATCAAGTGACTGCGGCCACCGTGAAGGGTTGGGACGTGAGCAGCGGTTCCGCCGTGGACGCCGATGGTCAGGACAACGCGCTTGGTCCGGGCGACGGGCAGAAGAGCGCCGAGATTCTTCAGGACAAGTTCAGCGGGCGCAAACATCACAGCGGCCATCTCGCGTCGTTCAACCAGTCCGAGGTCACGGCGATTGCCAACGCGATCCGCAACGGCCGCGCACGGCGTTTTGTGCGCGTCATCGCCACGGCTGAGGGCAATCCTGCGCTGCGCGTCGGCACGCACGTCCGGCTCACCGGGCTGCCGAAGTGGTTTGCCAACACGTTTTACGTCGTGAAGGCGCGGCACCTCTTCGACCTCAAGGAGGGTTACCGCGTCGAATTCGAGGGCGAGTGCGCCTTGCTGGGGAGGCAGGGATGATGCGCGCGACGGCCCAGTTCGAGTTCCCGCCCGATCTGCTGCGCGGCTGTCATCTCGCGCAGGTCACCTCCGTGCAGGATCCCGACAGCCTCGCGCGCGTGAAGGTCAAGCTGCTCACTCTTGACGGCGACGGCGAGGCGGAAATCTGGGCGCGTGTGGCTGTGCCGTTTGCCGGTGCGGATCGCGGCGCGCTGTTCATCCCGGACGTGGGCGACGAGGTGTTCGTGGCGTTCGTCGCAGCGGACCCGCGATTTCCGATCGTGCTCGGCGGCCTGTGGAACGGCGGGGCGCAACCGCCCGAGCAACCCGGCGGCGACCGCGTGAACCGCTGGTCGATCACCGGCAAGGCCGGCACGCGCATTGCCATCGTCGAGGAGTCCAGCGGCTCGGCGAAGATCGAATTCAAGACGCCGAACGGTGTGAGCGGCACGCTCACCGACGAGAGCGGCGGGAGCATCACCTTCGAGGACACCGCCGGCAACAGCATCAAGATCGATTCGCAGGGCATCTCCTTGCAGGCCGCCTCGAAGGTCAGCGTGCAGGCCGGCCAGGTCAGCATCTCCGCCGGCATGGTCAGCGTGGACGCAGGCATGTCGAAATTTTCTGGCGTCGTCAAGTGTGACGTCCTCCAGGCCACCAGCGTCGTGGCCTCCACCTACACACCCGGAGCGGGCAACGTATGGTAGCCTTCGCCAATCCGAACGAGATTGCGCACGAAGTGAAATTGTTCGGCGCTTGGCCCGTCTCTTCCCAGACTGATGAACCGGGCCCGTCCATCGTCGAACGGCGCGATGAAGATTTTCTCCCTGCCACTCTCGCGGAGCTCGCCGGAGAAGATCCCTCCCTGGTCGTGAGCGACCATCAGCCGTCCGTCGACGGCGATCTGCTCAGGCTCTATCAACCCGTTCACCGCGTGTTCAACGTCGCGCTCGTCGAGGCGCACTGCCAAGCGTTCGGCTCCCCGCGACTGGATCCGCGCAAGATCGAGTCCACCGGGCTGGTCGTGCGCCGCGTGCGCCGGGACGGCAAGGGCGCCGTGACGTATGAAGGATGGTGTTCGCTCAATGGTCGCGTGCTCGGCTGGAATCCGCTCGGGGACGAACAGGACCCGCGGCACGATCGCGACCCCGATCCCGCGCGCCGCACGCCCAGCCGCCTGACCAACGATCCCGGATTCGACGCGGAGTTTCGCGGCGCGGCCGACCACAGGGCGGAAGTTTCCACCAGCCTGTTCATCGCGCCGCCGGTCGGTGAAAAGGCGAGGATGAGCACCGTGCTCTACGGTGTGATTCCGGTCACCAGCACCGCGCGCGCGGACCTCCCGCCGAAGGGCGTGGAACCTGATCTTGATCTCTGGGCCGGACATCTATCGCTTTTGCTGCGCGTCTCCGCGAACGAGCGGGCCCTCTGGCCGGCCACAGCGAAGGGCCAGACCCTCACGCGCAATGACCTCACCGATTTCCCGGTGCGCGCTGAGCCGCTGGATGAATTGGCGGCGAAGCCGCCGATCAACCCCGGCGCGACGCGCTTCGTGCTCCTGGTGCGCCAGCTCGCGCAAGAATTCCGGCTGCTCCAACTGCCCGAAGATTCCAACGTCAAAACCGGCGGAGCAATGACCGCGAAACTTCGGGAGCTCGTCGCCAGGCTCGACAAACTGAATGTCACGCTTGTGGACGGTACGCCGCGTGCGATCGG
>DATDFH010000555.1:0-3567 GCA_036522715.1 Verrucomicrobiia bacterium | reverse complement strand
TGCACGTTACATCACCGGCCAGGTGCTCACGGTGGACGGCGGGATGGTGATGTGAGCGCGGTTGAGCCGCCGAAAATAGTTTGAGAATCGGGGCTTGACGCCTCCGTGGGCGTCGCATAGACACACCGTCAAAACCGAATACGAACCATGGGTGCCGAAAAAACAATCGAACAGAGGGTCAAGGACATCATCGTCGAGCAGCTCGGCGTGAACGCGGACCAGGTGACGCCCGAAGCCAAGTTCATCGAGGACTTGGGCGCCGATTCGCTCGATACCGTCGAGCTGGTCATGGCCTTGGAAGAGGAATTCGGCCAGGAAATCCCCGACGAGGAGGCCGAGAAGCTCCAGAGCGTGGGCGATGTCATCAAGTACATCGACGAAAGCCAGCAGAAGTAAGCCGGCGCGATTTGCGGGGGCAGCCACGGTCACGTAACGTGGGCTGCCCCTTTTGATTTTATGGCGACCAATTGGACTGAACGCAGAGTGGTCATCACGGGCATCGGCGTCGTTTCTCCGCTGGGCAACGACCTCGATACGCTTTGGAACAACCTCCTCGCTGGGCAATGCGGCATCGACCGCATCACGCTGTTCGACCCGACGGCCTTCGACACCCAGATCGCCGGTGAGGTGAAGGGCCTTGATCCCGCGCCGGCATTCCCGTCGCCGAAGGAACTGCGTCGCACAGATCGCTTCACCCAGTTCGGCGTTCACGCCGGCTGGCAGGCGCTCAAGGATTCGGGTATGGAGCTGGATAAGTTGAACCGCGACGAAATCGGTGTGTTCATCGGTTCCGGCATCGGCGGCCTCTCCACCACCGAGGAGCAGCACAAGATTCTTCTCGCCAAAGGTCCGGGTCGCCTGTCGCCGTTCATGATCCCGATGCTCATCCTGAACATGGCCTCGGGTCTGTTCTCGATGTATTTCAAGCTGCGCGGCCCCAACGTCGCCACCTGCTCCGCCTGCGCGACCTCGACTCACGCCCTCGGCGAGGCCTGGCGCACGATCAAGATGGGCGACGCGAAAGCGATGTTCGCTGGCGGCTCCGAGGCGACGATCACCCAGCTCGGCATCGGCGGTTTCTGCGCGATGAAGGCCATGAGCACGCGCAACGACGAGCCCAAGACCTCCTCGCGTCCCTTCGACAAGGACCGCGATGGTTTCGTCATGGGCGAGGGTGCGGGCGTGCTCGTGCTTGAGGAACTCGAACACGCGAAGGCCCGCGGCGCGAAGATTTATTGCGAGTTGCTCGGCTACGGCAACACCGCCGACGCCAACCACATGACCGCTCCCGCGCCCGGTGGCGAAGGCGCCGCACGCTGCATGAAGGCCGCGTTGCGCAGCGCCGGCCTGAATCCCACTGACATCCAATACATCAACGCCCACGGCACCTCCACGCCGCAGGGCGACATCTGCGAAACCCAAGCCATCAAGACCGTCTTCGGCGACCACGCGAAGAAGCTCGCGGTCAGTTCCACCAAGGGCGCCACGGGCCACATGCTCGGCGCTGCCGGCGCGGTTGAAATGGCCATTTGCGCGAAGGCCATCCAGACGCAGACCGCCCCGCCCACGATCAACATCATCAACCAGGACCCCGAGTGCGACCTCGACTACGTGCCGGCCAAGCCGCGCGCGATGGCGATTAACGCGATCGTGAACAACTCCTTCGGCTTCGGCGGCCACAACGCGAGCGTGATCGCGCGGAAGTTTGCCGGCTGACGAAACCGCTGTCGGGTTTCACCACGCGCGGCGGAACTCGGCAAAGCGCTGTTCGCCGAGTTGCTCCCGGATGCGCGCGAACACGTGCGCGTTTCCCGGGTCGGCCTGCCCGGTTCCCAACCGATAGGTCAGTTGGTCATCGTGCTCCCGCCACGCCCGGAAGATCACGCGGAACTCCTCCTCCGTGGGATGAAACTCCGCCAGCCGCCGCCGGATGTTTTCCGCCGTCCACGACACGGTCAGATCAACCTGTTCCTGCTCCGCAGGGGTGAGCAGGCCCGCAAGCTCCGCGCGTTTGCGGTTGTACGCGGCTAGGAGAAGACGCATGTCTGACTCGTCGGCGTTGCGCGCGTTTCCATCCGCCACAGTCTTGGCCTGCTCGTCCAGATCGGAGTAGTGCAGCAACAATTGCCGCGTCACCTCGCGCTTGTCCGGCGGGAGAAAGCCAAGGCGCAAATCCATCTCCGCGAGCTTCCATTCCACCACCGGTGGCGGCGCCACGAAGTCCGCGCCGAGCAACTGCTGCAACACCCCGCTCGCCTCTTCGTCCAACGCGCGGCGTTTCCGGCTGGTGGCCGCGCGCTCCGCGTCAGTCGGTCCCGCCTCCCAGAAATTCGTCCGCACCAAGCCGGCCAGCAGGTCTCTCCGGCGCGCGGCGAATGCCTGTTGGACGTCGGCGGTCACCACGTCGCGGATCGTCGCCTCCGGACAACCGATGGCCCGGAGGTTTTTGACGTAGGTGGGATAGTCCGCGGATTCAACGTGCCGCCAGTCGACGCTCGGCCGCAATGGTGGAACGGTTGCCGCGGCGCGTTTCGGAAATTCGCGTACCGCCGTGGGAACCGCGGTTGGGGGTGAGTCGCTTTCCGGCATGGGAGCCGATGGGACTGGCGGCACCGCGCGGAGCCCGGTTGGCGTCCGTTCGCGCAACGACCGCGCCTGCCAGATCACGACCGCGAGGAGCGCGACGTTGAGCGCCAACCACGGAACCAGTTCCTTCGTGACGCGCATGAGCGAGTATTAGTGCGGCCATTCCCGACGCGCAAGCGGGCAAGGTGCCCTAGTCCAACATTGCAGCCATCGGATGGATTTCCTATTGTCGCTGCGATGCCGCTCCGCTTGCCGTGAATTTCCTCCCGCTCATCGAAACCAAGCGCGAAGGGGACGCCCTTCCGCCGGCGGCGATTCACGAGGCAATCCAAGCCTTCACGGACGGCAAGATTCCCGACTACCAGATGGCGGCGTTCCTCATGGCCGTTTTCTTTCGCGGGCTGAAGGTCGAGGAGACGCGAGCGCTGACGCTGGCGATGCGTGACTCGGGCGAAGTATTGAAGTTCCCGCAGGACCCGCGCCCCATTGTGGACAAGCACTCCACCGGCGGCGTGGGCGACAAGGTTTCGCTGCCGCTGGCGCCGTTGCTCGCGTGCCTTGGCTTCCGCGTGCCGATGATTTCGGGGCGCGGCCTCGGCATCACCGGCGGCACGCTCGACAAGCTGGAATCCATTCCTGGCTTCCTCACCGCGCTCACCAACGAACGCATCGTGGCCAATACGCAATCCGTCGGCTGCTGCATAGCCGGGCAAACTGCCTACATGGTGCCGGCGGACATGATGCTTTACGCCCTGCGCGACGTGACGGCGACGGTTCCCTCCATTCCGCTGATCACCGCGTCCATTCTTTCCAAAAAGCTGGCCGAGAATCTGAACGCGCTGGTCATGGACGTGAAGTTCGGCGCCGCCGCCTTCATGCCGACACTCGAGCAGGCCCGCGACCTGGCCCAGTCCATTGTTACCCTGGCCCGCGAGTGCGGCGTGAACTCCCGGGCCCTCCTCACCGACATGAACACCCCGC
>DATDFH010000554.1:0-4108 GCA_036522715.1 Verrucomicrobiia bacterium | reverse complement strand
ACCGCAGAGAGGACACTGGAGCGCGGTCGCGAACCCGCGGCGGTTGAGGAACAGGATCACCTGCTCGTGCTTTTCCAGCCGTTGCGTGATGGCTTCCTTCAGTTTGAGCGAGAAGATCGGCGGACCTTTCTCGCGGCGCGCGTCCTGACGCATGTCCACCACTCGGACGACGGGCATCTTCTTGTTGTCCACGCGCGATGGCATTTCGAGCAGCGCGTATTTGCCGCGGTGCGTGTTGTAGTAACTCTCCAACGACGGCGTGGCCGAGCCGAGCACGACCACCGCGCCCTCCATCTGGCCGCGCACCACCGCCACGTCGCGCGCGTGGTAACGCGGCGCCTCCTCCTGCTTGTAGGAATTCTCGTGCTCCTCATCCACGATGATCAACCCGAGCGGATCAACGGGCGCGAAGATCGCCGAGCGCGCGCCGATGACGATGCGCGCGCGGCCCTGGCGAATCTTGTGCCACTCGTCGTGTCGCTCTCCGGCGGAGAGGTGCGAGTGCAACACGGCCACGAGGGTTTTGAGCGACCCGCTGCTGAACCGCGCCTTGAACCGCTCCACCGTTTGCGGTGTCAGCGAAATCTCGGGCACGAGGACAATGGCGCCTTTGCCCTGCTCCAGCGCGTGGGCAATGGCTTGCAGGTAAACTTCGGTTTTCCCACTGCCGGTGACGCCGTGTAGGAGAAAGACCGTCTTGAGTTTTGAATTCTGACCTTTGGGTTCTGGCGCGACGTTCATCGCCTCTTTAATCCGGCCAAGAGCGGGCACCTGCTCCGCGTTCAACGCCAGCGGTTGCGTCGGGAGAATTTGCTCGTGCGCATACGGATCGCGTTCGGACACCTGTGCGCTGATGGCGACCAGGCCTTTGTCTTCGAGGCGGCGGATGGTTTCCGCGGTCGCGCCGGTGAGTTCGAGCAGGCGGCGCAACGGAAGCTCACGATGTTGATCGATCACGCTGAGCAAGCCCGTTTGGCGCTTCGTCAGCTTCGGCGTTTCGCCCGGCGACGTGATGCGGCGCACGAAAAGCCGCTCGCGCCAGCCTTCCTGTTCCTTGCGCACAGCTTCGGGCAACACGCTCTTGAGCGCGATCTCCGGCGGGCAGCAGTAATACTCGCCGATCCACCGCGCGAGCTGGAGCACCTTGGGCGTCACGAGTGTCTGCCGGCCAATGATCTTGAGGATCGGCCGCAGATTCGTGTGCGTGGACTCCTCGATCAGCGCCGTCACCACGCCGAGCACCTGGCGTGGGCCGAAGGGCACCTTCACGCGCGCGCCCACTTCGACCTGATCGGCGAACTCCGGCGGGATGGCGTAGTCGAACTCCTTGCGGAGGGCGATTTCGAGTGTGACGCGGGCGACCACGGAAAAAATCTCGAATGCCGAATGCCGAATGTCGAGTGCGGAGCGCAGTTTGAACTTTGAACTTCCCGCTTTGAACCTAGATTTTCTCCGTCATGGCGCACGCTGAATTCGTCCATCTCCATCTGCACAGCGAATACTCGCTGCTGGATGGCGCGTGCCGGCTCGACCGGTTGATGGAACGCGCGCGCGAACTGAATTTTCCCGCCATCGCGCTCACCGACCACGGCGTGCTGTATGGCGCGATTGATTTTTACCAGGCGGCACGCGACGCGGGGATCAAGCCGATCATCGGCTGCGAGGTCTATGTCGCGCCCGGCAGCCGCAAGGAGAAGAAGACTGGTTCGGGCACGCGCGACATCTACAATCACCTCGGCCTGCTCGCGAAGGACGAGACGGGCTACAAGAATCTCGTCAAGCTCGTCACCGACGCGCACTTCGAGGGCTTTTACTACAAGCCGCGGATCGACAAGGAAACTCTCGCGCAAAACAAGGGCGGGTTGATCGTGATGTCCGGCTGCCTCGCCAGCGAGATTCCTTCGTTGCTCGCGCAGGATCAGGTGGACAAGGCGAAAGAGGCTGTGGACTGGTTCAAACAGATGTTCGGCCCGGAGAATTATTACCTCGAACTTCAGAACCACGGCTTGCCCGAGCAGGCGAAGGTCAACCGTCATCTGCTCCAGTTCGCGAAGGAGTTTGGATTGAAGACGGTCGCGACAAACGACGTTCACTACGTCCAGCGCGAGCACTCGTTCGCGCACGACGTGCTCGTGTGCATCGGCACGCAGACGACGATCAATGATCCCAAGCGGCTCAGCTATGCGCGCGAGCAGTTCTTCCTGCGCTCGGCCGAGGAAATGGCGGCGTTGTTCAACGAGGTGCCCGACGCGGTGAGGAACACACTCGAAGTCGCCGAGAAGTGCAATCTGGAGATTCAGTTCGGCAAGCTGCATTACCCGGTGTTTCAGCCACCCGAGCATTTCACGCGGGAAGGTTATCTACGCAACCTGCTCTCCGAGGGTTTGCAGCGGCGCTACGGAATTCGAGCGCGTGTCGAGGGAAGTGAGTTCATCGTCGAGTCCGTCGAGGACGCGCGGCGGCTTCCGACTTTCAAGCCGCTCGAAGGCATGGACGCGGGAGCGGCGGCTTCGGACCTGAATAACTATGCTGTCTCCACAGCGATCAAGGAGGTGCTCGACCGCCTGCAACTCGAAGTCAAAGTGATCGAAAAGACGGGGTTCATCAGCTACTTCCTCATTGTCGGCGATTTCATCCGCAAAGGCCGCGAGATGGGCGTGGCCTGCGTGGCGCGCGGTTCTGCGGCCGGTTCCCTCGTCACCTACCTGCTCGACATCGCGAACGTCGATCCGATCCGTTATGGCCTTCTCTTCGAGCGCTTCCTGAATCCCGAGCGCGTCAACCCGCCCGACATCGACATCGACTTCGCCGACGACCGCCGCGCGGACGTGATCGAGTACGTGCGCCAGAAGTATGGCGCCGAGTGCGTCGCGCAGATCATCACCTTCGGCACGATGGGCGCGAAATCCGCGGTGCGCGATGTGAGCCGCGCGATGGGCCTGAGCTACGGCGATGGCGATCGACTGGCGAAGATGATCCCGTTCGACCTCAAGATGACGCTGGAAAAGGCGCTCAAGGATTCGCCTGAGCTCAAGCAGGCTTACGAGACCGAGAAGACCACGCGCGAAGTCATCGACACCGCGCTCGTGCTCGAAGACCTCACGCGCAACGCGAGCGTCCACGCCGCCGGCGTCGTCATCGGCCCGGAGCCGTTGGTAAATCTCCTCCCGCTCAAGCAGGACGAGGATGGCACCATCGTCACGCAATACGCGATGAACCCGGTGGGTGATCTCGGCCTGTTGAAGATGGATTTCCTCGGGCTGAAGACGCTTACCGTCATTCGCAACACCTGCGAGATGGTCAAGCAGACCAAGGGCGAGGCTATTGATATCGACAATCTTCCGCTCGACGACGCGAAGACTTACGACCTGCTCAACAAGGCGAACACCATCGGTATCTTCCAGTTGGAATCCGGCGGGATGCGCGACCTGTGCCGGAAGTTCCAGATCAGTTCCATCGAGCACATCACGGCGCTCGTGGCGCTCTATCGCCCCGGGCCGATGGAACTAATCCCAGATTTCATCAAGCGCCGCCACGGCGAGGTGAAGGTCGAGTACGAGCATCCGTTGCTCGAGCCGATCGCGAAGGAGACGTACGGCGTGCTCATCTACCAGGAGCAGGTGATGCAGGCCGCGCAGGTGCTCGCGGGCTTCACGCTCGGCAACGCAGATTTGCTGCGCCGCGCGATGGGCAAAAAGAAGGCCGACGAGATGGCCAAGCAGCGCGAGATTTTCGTGAAGGGCTGCCGGGAGAAGAACAACATTCCTTCAGCGAAGGCGAACCAGATCTTCGACTTGCTCGAAAAGTTCGCCGGCTACGGCTTCAACAAGTCGCACGCGGCGGCCTACGCAATCGTCGCGTATCAGACGGCGTGGCTGAAGGCCAACTATCCAGTCGAGTTTCTCAGCGCGATGATGACCAACGACCTCGGCGACACGGCCAAGCTCGGCGTGCTCATCGCCGAGGCGCGGCAGTTCGGCATCGAGGTGCTGCCGCCGGACGTAAACGAGAGCCAGCTCAACTTCGCGCCCGCGCGTGAGGGCACGGTGATCCGTTTCGGTCTCGCGGCGATCAAAGGCGTGGGCGAGGCCGCCGTTGGTGCAATCCT
>DATDFH010000553.1:0-4851 GCA_036522715.1 Verrucomicrobiia bacterium | reverse complement strand
GCCAAGGAGTTCGGCACCGGACTGTCGGCGGCGCTCGACGAGTTGTATTCGGGCGCCAGCGGCGGGGCGTATGTGCTGCCGGTGTTCACCGTGCCCGCGTTGCCCGCCGGCGTGGTGGCGGTGGCGGCCGGCGCGCTGGAGCGCCTGGTCCTCTTCGTGCAAACCATCAAGGCCAGTCCCCACTACACCGACGCCATCGGAATGCAATTGGGCATCGTCGGCGCGGAGGACGCGGATGAAAATCCGCTGCCGACGTTCACGCTGAAGGTCGAGCGCGGCGGCGGTTGCGAATGTGTGCGGGTGATCTTCAAGAAGTACGGCCGCCAGGGCGTGGTCGTCTTCAGCCGGCGCGGCAACGGCGCGTGGGAACTTCTGGCCATCGATCTGGCGAGTCCCTACCTCGACGAACGTCCGTTGCTGGCGGCCGGCGTGCCCGAGGTGCGCGAATACCGGCTCCAATACTACGACGACTCGACGCCGGTCGGCGATTTCACCCCCGTGCAAAGCGTGACGGTTACCCCTTAAACCCGAGACGTGGAGACGAGGAGATGAGGAGACTTGGAGAAATTGGTTCTCCCCCCGTCTCCAAGTCTCCCAGTCTCCCTATCTTAAATTATGGCTTACGATCCAAATCTCCCTCAGGAAAACACGCTGGCCGATGCCGCGCAGATGCGCGAGCAACTCAACGGCCTGCACGACGAAATCACCGCCATCCCCAAAGGCGACCCCGGCGACAAAGGGGACAAGGGCGACCAAGGCGAGACGGGGCCGATTGGCCCGCCGGGCGAGGTGACGCAGGCCGCGCTCGACGCGGCGATTGCCGACACGGCGAAGAACATCAACGCGATCAGCACTCTCGTCTGGGAGCCCAACGACCCGCCTACCGCCGATGACCTGCGCACCATCCGCGACAAGATGAACGAGGTGATCAACGGGCTGCACCGACCGTAGGGGGACGAGGATACTTCGCCAAAGGTGGGGCGCGCACGGAGTGACGCGCCCCACCTCCGCCCAAAAGCTCCGCTGCACGATTGACCGGCCACGCGGCGGCAGCTACCCTCGGCCCATGCCAGAGGAAGCCGGCGCAAATCCACCTGTGGAGATCACGCGCCGTGTGTTCATCCTCGTCGCCGCGCTGCTCTGCGCGCTGAGCGCGCTGGCCCCAAACGCCACCGCCGCCGCGTTTGGAGAACCGGTCTGGACCAATGTTTACAATGGAGAAGGTTACCCATTCATTAGCCGCGCTCCCGCCGTGGCGGTGGACGGGAGCGGCAACGTGTTCGTCTCGGGCTCTTCGAGGGGCATCGTCTACGACTACGCGACGATCAAATATTCGGCAGCGGGCACGTGGTTGTGGGCCAGATTTTTCGACCGGTCGGATGACTACGCCACCGCCGTGGCGGTGGACGGGAGCGGGAATGTGTTCGTGACGGGGTATTCCGGTTTCGCCGCGAGCAATTACGACTACGTGACGATCAAGTATTCGGGGACAGGCGATGTCAAGTGGACCAACGTTTACAACGGGCTTGGGAACGGCGCTGACTACGCCAGGGCCATTGCGGTGGATGCGAGCGGGAACGTGTTCGTAGCCGGAAGTTCGTTCAACGGCACCAATTCTGACTACGCGACGGTGGCGTACTCCGGCGCGGGCGTGCCGCTGTGGACCAACCTCTACAACGGGCTGGGAAACAGCAATGACTTCGCCACCGCCCTGGCCCTGGACGGCAGCGGGAACGTCTTCGTGACGGGCTGGTCGTACGGCGACGCCAACAGTTATCAAAACGCGACGGTGGCGTATTCCGGCGCAGGCGTTCCGCTGTGGACCAACCGTTTCGGTGGGCCGCACGTTTCCTATTATACCAACGCCGTCAGCGTGGCGGTGGATGTGAGCGGGAACGTATTTGTTGCGGGAGAATCTTATAACGGCGCCAATTCTGACTATGCGACGGTGGCGTATTCGGGCGTGGGCGTGCCGCTATGGACCAATCTTTACAACGGGCTGGGAAATGGCGATGACTCCGCCCGGGCCATTGCGGTGGACGCGAGCGGCAACGTGTTCGTGACGGGATACTCGTACGGCGCCGGCAGTAGTTATGACTACGCAACGGTGGCCTATTCAGGTGCCGGCGTGCCGTTGTGGACCAATCGGTATCACTGGCCGCCAGGCCGCGGTGACTACGCCAGAGCCATCGCAGTTGACGGCAGCGGCAACGTGTTTGTGACGGGAGATTCGGCTGGCATTATAGATCCTGATTACTACCTGACGGATAACTACCTGACGGTGGCGTATTCGGGGGCGGGCGTGCCGTTGTGGACCAACCGTTACATCGGACGGTCAGCCACAGACTCCGCCACCGCCATAGCGGTGGACGGAAGGGGGAACGTTCTCGTGACGGGGACTTCGGGAATCGGTTATGGCACTGGCTTCGCGACGATCCAATACGCCGGATTCAACTACAACCTCCCCACGATCACCCAAATCATGGCAGACAACGGTGAGTTTCAATTCCTGTTCAACGCGGAGTCCAACCACGCGTACACCGTCGAGTTCCGCGATTTTCTGGATGCCGGGAACTGGCTGACGTTGACGAGCATCGCCGCGCAGCCCACCGCTACGAACATCATCGTCACCAACGCGATCACCAACGACGCGCGTTTCTTCCGGGTCCGGACTCCCTGACGCGCGCGTGTTGAGTCCCATTGCCGGACTCAATCCGTGCAGGGGTTTTATCAATTAACAGCTTTCGCGCGGCGGGCGTTTAGTAGCCGCGTCTTGAACGCGAACTCACTCATCAATCCCGCTGGGATCAATCTGCTCGTGGCGTGGACGTGGATCGCGCTTGGCTTCGCGTCGGGCCTCGCGCTGGGAATGAAGTTCCACCAGCCCGACTGGCTGGGCGGTTACGCGAGTCTCAAGCGGCGGCTCTATCGGCTCGCGCACATCTCCTTCTTCGGTCTCGGCGCGGTGAACCTGATGTTTTACCTGACGACGAAAGGACTCGCGGCCTCGACCAGCGTGACGGTGGCGTCGGCGGCGTTTGTCGCCGGGGCGGTGGCGATGCCGTTGTGCTGCGTGTTGATGGCGCATCGGCCCGCGCTGCGTCTGCTGTTCGCCGTGCCGGTGATCAGCCTGCTGGTCGGAGCCGGGCTGACCATCTCAGAGATTCTTTTCAACCAGACTGCGGCCGGGACCTGGAACCTCGGCCTCGCCTTCACAACGCAATTCAACCAACCATGAAAATTGGATTCATCGCCATGAGTGGAGTTCGGGCGCAAAACCCGGAGCTGATCGCCGCCGGATTGACGCTGCCCGGATTCATCGAACGCAGCAAAGTCATCGCGTCGCTGCCGAGCCTTTCGCTGCTGACGCTCGCGGGGCTGACGCCGCCGAAGTACGAGGTGGAGTACCGCGAGATCGCCGATTTGCGCGGCCTGGCGTCGTTGCCGGAGGATTACGACCTGGTCGCGCTCACGTCGTTATCGGCGCAAATCTACGACGCCTACGGGGTGGCCGATCATTACCGCGCGCTTGGCGTGCCGGTGGTGATGGGCGGGCTGCACGTGTCGTCGCTGCCGGAGGAGGCGATGGCGCACTGCACGAGCGTTGTGGTTGGGGAAGGGGAGCCGATTTGGCCGCGGGTGCTGGCGGATTTTGATCGCGGCGAGATGCAGCCGTGCTACCGCCAGTCGCCCGCCGGCCAATACGATCTGGCGCAGGCGCCGATGCCGCGCTTCGACCTGCTCGATCCGGAGAAATACAACCGCATCACGGTGCAGACCAGCCGCGGCTGCCCGCACAAGTGCGAGTTCTGCGCCAGCTCGATCCTGCTCACGTCGCGCTACAAGCTGAAGCCGGTCGAGAAGGTCATCGCGGAGATTCGCGCAATCAAACGCATCTGGCCGCGGCCGTTCATCGAGTTCGCCGACGACAACAGCTTCGTGCATCGCGAGCACTACAAGACGCTGCTGCGCGAACTCGCGAAGGAAAACATCCGCTGGTTCACCGAGGCCGACGTACGCGTGGCGGAGGATGATGAGTTGCTCGCGCTCATGCGTGACGCCGGCTGTCAGCAAGTGTTGATCGGTCTCGAAAGTCCGCGCGCTGCGAGCCTCAATGGCATCGAGACGAACACCAACTGGAAGGCCAGGCAGCGCGAGCATTACCTCGAAACCATCGCGAAGATTCAATCGCACGGCATCACGGTGAACGGCTGCTTCATCCTCGGCCTCGATGGCGACACACCGGGCGTGTTCAACGAAGTGCTGCGGTTCGTCCGCGCGTCGGGGCTTTACGAAGTGCAGGTCACGTTGCTCACCGCTTTCCCCGGCACGCCGCTGTATCGGCGGCTCAAGGCTGAGGGGCGCATCCTGCGCGACCGCGCGTGGGACTTGTGCACGTTGTTCGACCTCAACTTCCGGCCGAAGAACATGAGCGTGGGAGAACTCCAACGCGGGTTTCTCGGCTTGGTGAAGCAACTCTACAACGCCGAGGAAACGCAGCGTCGGCGTCGCGGCTTCAAGGCGCGGTTAAAAACCTCGCCGAACTTCGGGCGACACGTAACTGCGGCGGAACACCAACTCGCCGCTTGAAAGGAACCAGTCTCATGCACTTCAAAGGCATTGCCCTCGCGGCTTTCGTGATTTCGGTTTCAGGCTGCACGGTGACGTTTCCTGTGCCGAGGCAAGGATTACAGGTGACCGCAGACTGGAGGAAATCGGCGGCAGTCATGATGAGCACAGGCACTACTCGCGAGGAGGTGATTCGCGGTCGCGGGGTTCCGATGTGGGATTTCCGTGATCTGGGAGTCATGGGCTACGAGTGGGGAGGGGAGGAATGGGGAGAGGTCACGG
>DATDFH010000552.1:0-4360 GCA_036522715.1 Verrucomicrobiia bacterium | reverse complement strand
GTCGTGCAGGGGCCCGGCTGTCTGAACTACACGCTCGTGCTCCACGTCGACCGGCCAGGCCTGCACAGCATTCCCGCGACGAACCGCACGATCATGGAGCGCAACCGCGCCGCACTTCAATCGCTCCTGCCGGGCAAGGTTGCCGTCCAAGGCCACACGGATCTCACGCTCGATGGTTTGAAATTTTCCGGCAACGCGCAACGGCGTAAGCGCGACTTCGTCCTCTTTCACGGTACGTTCCTGTTGAATTTCGACCTCGCGCTGATCGAGCGGCTGCTTCCGATGCCGACGCATCAACCGACTTACCGGCAGGCGCGCCCGCATCTTGATTTCGTTTGCAACGCTGGACTGAACGCCGACGCCGTACGAGCGGCGATTGCGTCGGCTTGGGGCGATTGCGACGCACATCCCGCGCCGCCGTTCGCCGAGGTCGCACGGCTCGTCGATGAAAAGTACTCGCGCCGCGAGTGGAACCTGAAATTGTAGCGCGCAAAGTGAAACCCGGCTTGAACATCGGCCAGTTGGGTGAGTTGACGTGGGTCGTCGATCCAACGATGACGATCACGCTCGGCTCGCTGCCGCAGGCGACGGTCTTCTCGACGCCCAACATGATCATGCTCATGGAGCGCGCCGCGCGCGAGGCCTTGCGGCCGTTCCTCGAAGACGGCGAGGAGTCCGTCGGCATCGAAGTGCAGGTGGAGCACCCCGGACCGGCGGCGTTGGGCGACACCGTGCGTGGCGTGGCGCGCGTGACGGCGGTCGATGGGCGCCGCGTCAGCTTCACGGTGCAGGCGTTTGCTGGCGAGCGCGAGATCGGCCGCGGCACGCACCGCCGCGCGATCGTGCTCTTGAGCAAGATCGTCGAGAACGTGGCGAAGGTCTGCGGCGACGGAGGACGGGCGTTGACTCTCGAACCCAATCGCGGCGAACTGCCCGCGCTCGAAACGATCCGCGTGAAGGCCGCGAACCGGATCGCGACAGTGACCTTGAGCCGTCCGCGCTCGCTCAACGCCGTCAACGTGCAGATGACGAGCGACCTCGAACAAGTTGTCGCGTGGCTCGCTGGCCACCCGGAGGAGATTCGCGTCGTCATTCTCACCGGCGCTGACGATGCGTTCTGCGCCGGTGATGACGTGATTGAGTTGCCTTCACTCTCCATCGAAGAGGCCCGGCGCCTGAGCTTGCGACAAGCGAATGTCTATCTCGCGTTCGAGCGCCTGCCCCAGCCGATCATCGCGGCGGTGAACGGGGCGGCATTCGGCGCGGGTTGCGTGGCGGCGTATTCATGCGACCTGCGACTGGCTTCGCACGCGGCGAAGTTCGCGATGCCCGAGATCAAGCTCGGCTGGGCACCCGGCTACGGCATCGCGCAACTCACCGCGCTGGTCGGCAAGGCGCGCGCGCTCGAACTCTGCCTCGGCGGCGAACCGATCAGCGCGACTCAGGCATTGGAGTGGGGGTTGATTAACGAACTCGTCCCCGGCGTCATGCTCATGCAACGCGCGCGCCAGCTAGCCGAGCGCCTGCTCCAACTGCCCGCGACCGCCCTGCGCGAAACCAAACGCCTCATTCACGCCGACGAAGGCCAGTTGCCCAAGGTCACACACCGCGCCGACACGGAGGCCTACATTCGTTGCTTGGAACTTCCCGACGCGAAGGAAGGCATCGCGGCGTTCGCGGAGAAGCGCAAACCACGCTTCACCGACAAATGAGCTACGCCGCCACGCCCAAGCCCAGCGCCTCCTTGCAGTAGCGGATGCTCCGCTCGATCTGCTCGCGCTGGTAGTCCTGCTGCGCCTTGTCTTTGTCCACGCCGGCGGGCGCTTTGAACGGTTCAATGGCGTGGCCTTTCTTCGCCAGCGCGAGGAAGCGCGCGAGCTGCTCGGCTTTCGTCGTCGGGAAAATCCTCCAGAACTCCGGCTTGTAGATCGGGAATTCGCGCGCAAAGCCGGAGATGGTCTCGATGTTCACCGCCACGCCGGGGCAACGCTTCTCGAAGATGTCAAAGTAGGTCTGCTGGTCCACGCAGCCGTCACCCATCGCCGTCCACTGGCCGGTGACGCCGTTCGCGGATTCCCAGAGCATCGTGTCGCGCAGGCTGGTGGTGATGACGTAGGGCGCGAGGATTTCCAGATTGGCGACCGGGTCTTCGAGCGTCCAGCAGGCGTTGCCGGAGTCGATGTTCGCGCCGACGTAATCCTTCCCGGCCGACTCGATGAGCGTGACGAGTTCCCACGACTGCATGTCGCCCGAGTGATTTTCAACGGCGATCTTCACGCCGGCGTCCACGGCGCGGCTGCGCTGCGACTTGAGCACTTTAACAGTGTCGGCGATGCGCGCCTCGATGCCGCCCTCGGTGAGCCGGTCGTCCTGCCGGCCGAGAACCACGCGAAACGCAGGCGAGCCGAGCGCCTTGGCCATGCGGATGCCGAGCGCGAGATGTTCCTCCGCCGTGCCCCAATCCTTTTTGAACGACTTCGAAGTCGGGCAGATGCTCCACGAGCCGAGGATGATTTCGACGGCGTAATCGGCAGCATACTTGCGCACGTCGCGCAACGATGCGTCGTCATGCTTCCCATCGAAGGGGCCGAGGTCGGTGATGAACACGGTGTCACAACGCAGCTTGGCGGCGTAGTCCACGAGTTGGCGCGCGTTCCACTTCATGCCGCGCACGGAAAAATTGTCGAGGCCGAGCTTGATGTTGCGCTTGCGCGGCGCAGCGGCGCGGGCAACCGGAAGTCCGTTCGTGAGTGTTGCGCCCACGACCGCGGCGGCTTTGACGAAGGAACGGCGCGAAAGCAAATCGATGTTCATCGGCGCGTAGGAGACGACGTAAGGAGGCTCACTTCAACGGAAAAAGTTTGAGCCTCGTTACCGCGGCTCCTACAACATGGGCAATGGTCTCGTTGCCTCAGTTCGTTGGCACGGTGGAATTGCGCCCCACATTCACGCCGCGTCCGCAGATCAGCCACGTCGTGTTCGATTTCGACGGCACGCTCTCGTGGCTGCGCCATGGCTGGCCGGAGATGATGTTCCAGGTGTTCCGCGAAGTGTTCCCCGCGCGCGCGGGAGAATCCGAGGGCGCCATTCACGACCTGTTGATCAACCTCATCCTCAGCCTCAACGGCAAACCCACGATCTTCCAGATGATCCGCTTCGCCGACCTTGTGGCGGAGCGCGGCGGCGCGCGCCCCGATCCGGAGGCATTGCGGCAGGAGTATCAACGCCGCCTCGACGTGGCCATCGCCGAGCGTTCGGGAAGAATTCTCGTCGGCCGCGCCACGCCTGATGATTTCGTGGTGCACGGGTCGCGGATGCTGCTGGAAAAACTGCGGCACGCGCGCATCACGCCAGTGATCCTCAGCAGCACGGTCGAGGAACGCGTGCGCGAGGAGGCGGCGTTGCTTGGACTCAGCCGCTACTTTGGCGAGCACATCTACGGCGGCACAGGCGACGCATCGAAGTTCTCGAAGATGGACGTGTTCAACCGCCTGCTCCGCAGCGAAGGCATCACGGGCCTGCACCTGCTCTCGTTCGGCGACGGCCCGGTGGAAATCGCGAACACGAAGGAACTCGGCGGCCTCGCCATCGCCGTATGCAGCGACGAACATCACAACGGCTCCGGCATGTTGGACCCGTTCAAACAACGACAGCTTCTCGACGCCGGCGCCGACGCGGCGATCCCAGATTATCGCG
Source organism: Verrucomicrobiia bacterium (assembly GCA_036522715.1). Lineage (GTDB taxonomy): Bacteria > Verrucomicrobiota > Verrucomicrobiia > Limisphaerales > JACQFS01 > DATDFH01. The sequence continues at coordinate 664 of DATDFH010000552.1, read as the reverse complement.
ACGCGCTGGCGTTGATGGATTATCTCCTCGCGCGATGAAGCCGCCCGTCCAGCCGCTCGATCTGTCGAAGCTCAAAGTTTTTCCGCTCGCGCAACGGCTGAGCCTCACCAAGGCGGAGGACATTCTGATCAACCCCGACACGACTCCCCCGCCCTGCCCGCCCACCGTCGCGGAATCCGTTCGGGAGTGTGCGCGCAACATTCGCGCGGCGCGCGAGCGCGATGCGTCGGTGATGTTGGTCTATGGCGCGCACCTGCTGCGCAATGGCGCAGCGCTCATTCTCGAACGCATGATGGCGCACGGCTGGCTCACGCACCTCGCGACCAACGGCGCGGGAACAATTCACGATTGGGAATACGCGTGGTTCGGCGCGTCCACCGAAAGCGTCGAGATGAACGTCGCCAGCGGCACCTTCGGCACGTGGGACGAGACGGCCACGAACATTCACCTCGCGCTGATGGCCGGCGCGCTCGATGGACTTGGTTATGGCCGCGCGCTTGGGCGATTCATCATCGAAGGCGGCGCGACGCTGCCATCGTCCAAAGAACTGTCTCGCGCAATCGCAACCGAACCGGCGCACCCACTCACGGCGGCGCGCGCCGACCTGCTGCGCTCGATGCGCGAGCGCGGACTTGCGGCGGGCTGGCTCAAAGTTGAACACCGC
>DATDFH010000551.1:0-3692 GCA_036522715.1 Verrucomicrobiia bacterium | reverse complement strand
GGCCTCGCCGGACTCGTTGGCGCGGGTCGCACCGAACTCGCGCGAGTGTTGTTCGGTCTCACACCGGCGGACTCCGGGGAAATATTTCTCGATGGGCAGCGCGTCGTGATCACGTCACCGCGGGAAGCCGTGGCGCACGGGATCGCCTACGTGCCGGAAGACCGCCGCCGCCACGGTGTCGTTCTCGAAATGTCCATCGCCCACAACATGACGATGGCCATTCACCGTCGCCTGTTTCCCGGCGCGTGGCTTCGCTTCGGTTCCGAGCGCGGGCTTACCGTCGAATTCATCCGCGACCTCGATGTACGAACGTCCGGCCCCGAAGCGCCTGGCGGTTCGCTCTCCGGCGGCAATCAGCAGAAAGTTTCTCTCGCCCGCTGGCTTGCGACGAAACCGAAACTCCTCATCCTCGACGAACCGACGCAGGGCGTGGACGTGGGCGCGAAAAGTGAAATCCACAAAATTATCCGCCGCCTCGCCGCGGATGGCATGGCGGTGTTGATGATTTCCAGCGACTTGCCGGAAGTGCTCGGCATGAGCGACCGCATCGCCGTCATGCGCGGTGGCACCATCACGGCGATGCTGCCTGGCAAGAGTGACGCGCACGACGTGATGGCAGCCGCGTTGGGACAAACGGAGGTGGCGCGGTGAACCGCCGCTGCCGCGAGCTCTCCGTCGCCGCCGGGCTTGCGCTGGTCTTGCTGTCGCTCGCGATTGTCGCGCCGGCATTCTTTCAACCGCAGCCGTTGCTTTCGCTTCTAACCCGCGAAGCGCCGACACTGGTTGTCGCGTGTGGCATGGCGCTGGTCATCGTCTCCCGGCAGATTGACATCTCGGTTGGATCACAATTCGCTGTGTGCAGCGTGTGCGCCGGGTTGCTCGCGGCCTCAAAACTTCCGCTTGCGCTCGTTGTCCCAGCTTCCATCGCACTTGGAGCCGTGATGGGTGCGATCAACGGCGCCCTCATCGCCGGGCGGCGGTTACCCTCCATCGTCGTGACGCTGGCGACGATGGTGACGTGGCGCGAGGCGCTGAGATGGAAACAGCAAGGCGCGTTTGTGAACCTGCCTGATGGCGTGCAATGGTTTGGACTCAGCCAGCTCGCGGGCCAGTGGACCCTCATCGGCATCGCGCTCGCCTTGCTCGCGGCACTCGCGTTGGCGACGAAACATCTCGCCGCCGGACGTTTCGTTTACGCCGTGGGTTCCGACGCGGAGGCGGCGCGGCTCGCCGGCCTCCGGCCGCAGTTCACGACGTTTGGCGTGTTCGTTTTCATGGGCGCCCTCACCGGCCTCGCGGCGATGATGAACGTCGTGCAGTCGCCGCAGGTGGACCCGAAGTCCGGCACGGGGCTGGAGTTGAAGGCCATCGCGGCGGTGGTGGTGGGCGGCGTGGCCATCTCGGGCGGGCGCGGCAACCTCTGGGGCGTGTTCGTCGGGCTGCTGCTGCTCGCCTGCATCGCGCCCGCGCTCACGCACCTGCACGTGGAGGCTTATTGGGAGAAGGCGATCCAAGGCGCGATCATCCTGCTCGCGGTCGTCGCGGATGGACTGAGGTCAAGAAAGGAGAGGAGTTAACCACGGATGAACACGGATAAACACGGATGGAAAAATGTCCTCGTGCGTCACGAGACGATCTTACTGCTCGTCCTCGCGCTGGAATGGCTCTACTTCAATTCCGTCGGCCGCAACTTCGGTTCGCTCGACAATTCCTACGACATCCTCCGGCACTCGGTTGAAATTGGCCTGCTCGCGCTGGCGATGACGCCCATCATCCTCACGGGCGGGATTGATCTGTCGGTCGGATCGCTGCTCGGGTTGTGCTCGATCCTGTTCGGCAAGCTGTGGCGCGATGCGGGCCTGCCAATTCCGGTCGCCGCCGGCTGCACGCTGGTCATCGGCGCGCTGGCGGGTGGACTGAATGCGTCGCTCATCACGTGGCTGCGGTTGCCGCCGCTCATCGTCACGCTCGGCACCTATTCGCTTTTTCGCGGACTCGCCGAGGCGATCACGCGGGGCGTGGACACGTTCACGAATTTCCCCGCGTCGTTTCTGCAACTCGGCCAGGAGCGCGCACTCGGCGTGCCGACGCAGGTGTGGCCATTTATCGTCGTGGCCGTGGCGATTTGGCTTCTGGTGCATCGAACGACATTTGGACGCTCGTTCCGCGCGATTGGATTTGCGCCCGAAGGCGCACGTTACGCGGGGCTACCTGTTGATCGGCGCCTCGCACTCGTTTATATGCTCGCGGGCGTCGTGGCGGCATTCGCGGCGATCATTTACACCGCGCGCCTCGGACAGGCGAAAGCGGACGCGGGCACGGGTTATGAACTCTTCGCCATCACGGCGGTGGTGCTCGGCGGCACGAGCATCTTTGGTGGCGTCGGCTCGGTGCATGGGACGTTGCTGGGCGTAGCGGCCATCGCGGTGTTGAACAACGGCCTCGTCCATGCGCGCCAACCGCGCGAGGTGGCGGGAATGCTGACGGGCCTGCTGCTGGTGCTGGCGCTGTCGAGCGGCGTGGTGCCGAAAATGATTTCCGCGTGGCGCACGCGTCGGCAAAGTACGCACACACCATTTCACGATACGAAAACAAGATGAACCGACTCTTCGCGCTCCTCGCCGTCGCCGGCTTGGCTCTGACCGGTTGCAGCAAGTCATCTGATTCGCCGGCTGGTTCGGGCGGTTCCGGTGGCAAGAAACTCCTCATCGCCTTCATGCCCAAGTCGAAGGGCAACGCCTATTTCCTCTCGTGCAAACAGGGCGCGGACGCGGCGGCCAAGGAACTCGGCATCGAGATGATTTTCGACGGCCCGACCGATCCCGATCCGGCGAAGCAAAACGAAATCATCGAGCAATGGATCAATCTCGGCGTGGATGCGATCGCGGTGGCGTGCGAGAACCGCGACGGCATTTCCACCGCGTTGCGCAAGGCGCGCGCGAAGGGCATCAAGGTCATCACCTACGACGCCGATGCGCAGCCGGACGCGCGCGAGTTCTTCGTGAACCAGGCGACGGTCGAGGGCATCGGCAACGCGCTCACCGACGAGGCGGCGCGGTTGCTCGGCGGCGCGGGCGAGTATGCGATCATCAGCGCCAGTCTCACGGCGGGGAACATGATCGCGTGGCAGCAGGCCATCGAGAAGCGCAACGCCGAGAAGCATCCGAACCTCAAGCGCGTCGCGCTCCGTCCGTGCGACGACCTCAAGGACAAGGCGCAGAGCGAGGCAACGGCGCTGCTCAGCGCGAACCCGAATCTCAAACTCATCATGGCCATTTGCTCGCCGGCGGTGCCGGGTGCGGCCGAGGCCATCAAGCAGGCGGGCAAGGCTGGCCAGGTGAAGCTCATCGGCCTCGGCCTGCCGAACGAGAACAAGCGTTACGTGAAGGACGGCGTGACCGACACGGTGATCCTCTGGAAGACGCTCGATCTCGGCTACCTCACCATCCACGCCGCGACCGCGCTGGCGAAGGGCGAGTTGAAGCCGGGCGCGACGAGTTTCAAGGCGGGCAAGCTCGGCGAGTTCAAGATTGCCGGCGACAACATCCTCCTCGGCGAGCCGTTCAAGTTCACGAAGGAGAACATCGACCAGTTCGATTTCTGAACCGGCTCAACAATCCACTCGCAATCCTCGCCCATCCTTGGGATGAGTTGAGCCACGATGAAAGAAGCCGCCCCGACCAAAAAGCGCC
>DATDFH010000550.1:0-2131 GCA_036522715.1 Verrucomicrobiia bacterium | reverse complement strand
AACTGGGACAGCCGCACCTGGTCGATCGGCCCGAGCCTCTCGCTGCCGATCTTCGCCGGCGGCCGGAATCTCGCGAACTTCCGGCGCTCGAAGTCGGCTTACGAAGAGAGCGTCGCCAATTATCGCCAGCGCATCCTCGTCGCATTCGGCGACGTGGAGAACAGCCTCGCGGGCATCCGTCATCTCGCCAATCAGGCGTCCGCACAAGACCGCGCCGTGGCCAACGCCCGTCGCGCCGCCGAACTCGCGACCGACCGTTATCGCGCCGGCATCGTGAGCTACCTCGAAGTGGTGGACGCAAGCCGGGAAGCACTCCAAGCCCAGCGCGGTCGCGCCCAACTCACCGGCCAGCGCCTCGCCGCCTCGGTGCAACTCATCAAGGCCCTCGGCGGCGGTTGGAATGAGCAGGAACTTTTTGCGAGGGCAAATCCATCGACATCCACCATCAACCACTGAACCAAAATGAAAACGAACATTGAAGCCAATCCATCGAGTTACGAAACCACAACCACAACGAGAGGTTCCAAGAACACGAGCCGGCGAAACGCGGCCCCAAGCGTCGCGAGTCTCCACGCACCCGATCTCACGCAGCGTCCGCCGCGCAGTCCGCGCACCCGCCTCGGCGGCTACGGGGTGCTACCGCGGATGCTCGACAAGGGCCGCGCCACGCTCGCCGGCACCAACGGCGAGTATCATTACAACTGTCCGCTCGACCAGCGCATCCTGAGCTTCCTGGGAATCGATCCGAAGAAGCTGCTCGCCGAACTCAAGAAAGGCAAAGGCGACGGCGAAATCCTAGAATGGATTCAGGCCAACGCGAAACACCAGCGCGCGCCGTGGGAAATCCAGCAGTGGAGCGATTACATGGACCGCCGCGGGCCGGACAGCGACGCGGAGACGCTGCAATTTTTCGCCGAGTACGTCGCCAAACTCACCAAGACGCGCGAAGACATCAAGACCTGGGCCGACGTGCTCGAACTGGACGACTTCGTCAGCTTCGGCGGCAAGGCGTGAAGCGTGGAACAACCATCAACCGAGAACCCAAAATGAAATCGAACGGTAATAGCAAACTGTCGGGCAAAGTTGCCATCGTCACCGGCGCATCCAAAGGCATCGGCGCTTCCATCGCGCGGCACCTGGCCGCCGAAGCCGCGTCGGTCGTCGTCAACTACGCTTCGAGCCGGGCGGACGCGGACAAAGTCGTCGCCGAGATCATCGCCGACGGCGGCAAGGCGATTGCGGTGCAGGCCGACATGGCGAAGAAGGCGGACATCGAACGCCTGTTCGCGGAAACCAGGAAGGCTTTCGGCGCGCTCGACATTCTCGTCAACAACGCGGGCGTTTACGAATTCCTCCCGCTCGAAAACGTGACCGAGGAGCATTTCCACCGGCACTTCAACCTGAACGTCCTTGGCCTGATCCTCGCGACGCAGGAAGCCGCGAAGCAGTTCAACTCCGATGGCGGCAGTGTCATCAACATCAGTTCAATCGCCAGCACGGCGGCGCCGCCGACGAGTTCGGTTTACAGCGCCACCAAGGCCGCGGTGGATGCGGTGACGAAGTCGCTGGCGAAGGAACTTGGGCCGCGGCGGATTCGCGTCAACGCCATCAATCCCGGAATGATCGAAACGGAAGGCCTGCACGCAACTGGCATCGCCGGGACCTTTCGCGATCAGGTCGTGGCGCAGACGCCGCTTGGCCGCATCGGGCAACCGCGCGACATCGCCGGGGCGGCGGTGTTCCTCGCGTCGTCGGACTCCGAGTGGATCACGGGGGAGAACTTCGTCGTTTCGGGCGGGTATCGCTGATGGCGGCGCCGCGCTCGATTCGCTGAAACAAACAGGTCGCATGAACCGGCTCTCTGAACGCTCTCTCCTGCTGCTACTCGCGGCGGTGCAGTTCACGCACATCATGGATTTCATGATCATGATGCCGCTCGGACCGCAATTGATGCGCGAGCTGGAAATCGGTCCGGGGCACTTCAGCGCGCTCGTGGCCGCGTACACGATCAGTTCCGGCGTCGTGGGGCTGTTGACCGCGCCGTTCATCGATCGTTTTGACCGGCGAAAGCTGTTGCTCTTCGCCTACGCCGGCTTTGGCGTGGGAACGCTCGCGTGCGCGTTGTCTCAAG
>DATDFH010000549.1:0-3719 GCA_036522715.1 Verrucomicrobiia bacterium | reverse complement strand
CTTGTCGCCGTCGAAATCAAGATGGCAAAACGAAGGCGACAAGAGTGTCGCCCCTCCTGCGCGAGGCGCTGGTGTGAGGGCACATTGCGGGCGATAATTGCATCGTGAAATCCCTTCGGCTCGTTCTGTGGCTTGCTCTTTCACTCGCAGCGTGCGCTCAACGCCCGAATGTCGAGGCCAACGCCCACGCGACAAACCACTTCGCCGCCGCGCGCCAGCGGATGGTCGAGACGCAACTCAAGCCCGCCGACCGCCACATCACCAACGTGCGCGTGCTCGATGCGATGGCCACCGTGCCGCGACACGAGTTCGTGCCCGAAGCCGTCCGTAAGCTGGCCTATGAGGATCGCCCGTTGCCCATCGGTTACGACCAGACGATCTCGCAACCATTCATCGTCGCGTTCATGACCGAAGCACTCGCGCCCAAGCCATCGGACCGCGTGCTCGAAATCGGCACCGGCTCCGGCTATCAGGCCGCCGTCCTCGCGAAGTTGGTGCAGCAGGTTTACACGATCGAGATTGTCGAGCCGCTCGCGCGCCGCGCAGAGGCGGACCTCAAGCGCCTCGCGTTCACCAATGTGTTCGTGCAGGCTGGCGATGGTTATCTCGGCTGGCCCGACAAGGCGCCGTTCGATGCGATCATCGTCACCTGCGCGCCCGATCACGTGCCGCAGCCGCTGGTGGAGCAATTGAAGGAAGGCGGGCGGATGATCATTCCCGTGGGTGATGCGTCGTGGGGACAGAGTCTTTACCTCTTGGAAAAGCGCGAGGGCAAGGTGCGCCAGAGCGCCGTGTTGCCTGTGCGCTTTGTGCCGATGACCGGCAAGGCACAGCGTTGACGCCGACGCCCATGGCGGTAAACCAACACCATGAAAGACCGCGTCGAAATCGTCGAAGGCGACATCACGCAGCAATCCGTTGATGCCATCGTCAACGCGGCGAACACCACGCTGCTCGGCGGCGGCGGCGTGGACGGCGCGATCCACCGCGCGGCCGGTCCGGAGTTGCTCGAGGAATGCCGCAAGCTCAACGGCTGTGCCACCGGGAGCGCAAAAATCACGAAGGGCTACCGACTGTCTGCCAGATACGTCATCCACACCGTCGGCCCCGTGTGGCGCGATGGGCACCACGGCGAGGACGACCTGCCTGCGAGCTGCTATCGTAATTGCTTCGCGCTCGCGCAGCAGCACGGCCTCAAGTCGATTGCCTTCCCGGCCATCAGCACCGGCGTGTACAGCTTCCCGCTCGAGCGCGCGACGGAGATCGCGCTGACCGAGGCGAAGCGATTCCTCGCGCAAAACAAAACGGTGGAGCGTGTGGTGTTCGTCTGTTTCGGAACCGTGGCGGCGGAGTGTTACCGCGAGGCGTTTAAACGGTTGTTCGCCTGACCAGCAAAAATCGTTGCTGCGTCCGTCGGAGCAGTTGCTAACATCCGGTCGAACTCACACAGCCTATGCGCGCACCGCTTCGTTCCCTTGTGGTCATCGTTTCGTATCTGGCTTCCGCCCACGCTGCTTTCGCGGCGTCGCTTCCGCTCGTCGTCGGCGTCGAATGGCAGCCGTTCGCGGCGCAAGTCCGGCGGTTGATCGAGGCGACCGAGTATCTCGGCTCGCCCTTCAGCGCCGCGGACAAACGCGCGCTCGAAACGGCGTTGAGTTCCGCCGACGGCCCCGCCGCACTGCGCAAGGTTCAGGAGATTCTCGATTCCCACTGCCTCTTCGGCGTGAACATCAATCCCGAAATGCGCGTGAAGGTCGCACAGGGTCCGACGAAACCCGAACTCATCGAACAGGGATGGCGGCAATTTCTCGTCAAGGTTCAGAACGAATCCGGCGCGACCGCGGCGCTCGCGGCGGTCAGCCCGAATGCCGCGTCGGTGTTCGAGTCCGGCTCGGCGAACACGCCGTCGGACCGCGCGTTCCGCAAGCGCGGTGGCACCGCGCCGCGGGATGCGGCGAACTTGTGGCTGGACATGCAGAGCTTCGACAAGCAGCCGCTCAAGCCCACGCTCAGCGGACTCGGATTGGAGTATCGCATTGTGCAGCTATACAGCCGCGACGCGGGCCGGCGTGAAGCGAAGTTCTCCTTCAACGTGGGGCAGGGGACGCAGGACATCGGCTTCCGCAACGAGACCGACGTGCTGTTCAACTGCCTGCCTGCGCACGAGGTGACACTACGCGTGCGTGACGAGGACGGGAAGCCGACGACCGCGTCGTTCGTCTTTCGCGATGCGGCGCTGCGCGTTTACCCGTCGCAAGCCAAGCGACTCGCGCCCGATTTCGCGTTTCATCCGCAAGTCTATCGCGGCGATGGCGAGAAGGTCCGACTACCCGAGGGCACCTACACAGTCGAGTTCCAACGCGGCCCGGAGTCGGTGCCGCAGACGCGCGCGGTGACCGTGTCGCGCGCCACGAAGGAACTCAGCTTCAAGGTCGAGCGCTGGATTGATCCGTCCAAATTCGGCTGGTGGAGCGGCGACCATCACATCCACGCCGCCGGCTGCGCGCACTACACCAACCCGACCGAGGGCGTCCACGCGCCCGACATGGCGCGGCATTGCCAGGGCGAGGACTTGAAAGTCGGCGCGAACCTCACGTGGGGACCGTGCTTCGATTACCAGAAACAGTTTTTCACCGGCAAAGACGACAAGGTGTCGAGCTATCCGTATCTGCTGCGCTACGACGTCGAGGTGTCGGGCTTCGGCTCGCATCGGAGCGGGCACTTGTGCCTGTTGCGGCTGAAGGAGCAGATGTATCCCGGCGGCGAGTCGAAGGACCACTGGCCGACGCTCTGCCTGAACACGCTGCGTTGGGCGAAGAAGCAGGGCGCAGTCGTCGGCCCGGCGCACTCGGGCTGGGGACTGCAACCTGCGGCCGAAGGCGAGCGTGCGTTTGGCGGCAGTGCGAATTCGGACAAGCTCCGCCTCGCCACCGAGCAACTCCCCAACTACATCATCCCGCCCTTCAACGGCATCGGCGCCAACGAATACATCGTGGACGTGACGCACACTGTGCCCGGCCCCGACGGCAAGCTCGTGCCCGCCGTGGATTTCCTTTCGACGGTCGATACGCCGAGCGTGTGGGAGTTGAACATCTGGTATCACACGCTCAACGTCGGTTTCCGCACGCGCGTGAGCGGCGAGACGGATTTCCCGTGCATCTACGGCGAGCGCGTCGGCCTCGGCCGCAGCTACGTGAAGCTCGATGGCAAACTCAACTACGACGACTGGTGCGAAGGCATCCGCAACGGCCGCAATTATGTCAGCGACGGCAAGAGTCACTTGATCGACTTTAAGGCGAACGGCCTCGGCGTCGGCGAAAAGGGCAGCGAATTGAAACTCGCCAAAGCCGGCACGGTGAAACTCACGGCCCGTGTTGCCGCACGGCTAAACGACGAGCCCGATCCAAGCGTGCGCGGCCGGCCCTACAGCCAGAAGCCGTATTGGGACATCGAGCGCGCGCGCATCGGCGACTCGCACGAGGTGCCGGTCGAGGTGCTCGTCAACGGCCAGCCTGTCGCACGGAAGAAAATCGTCGCGGACGGCAAGCTGCGCGACGTGAGTTTCGACGTGCCAATTGAGCGCAGCAGTTGGGTCGCGCTTCGCATTCTTCCCTCGTCGCACACCAATCCCATTTGGGTGCTCGTCGGCGATAAGCCTGTGCGGGCTTCGCACAAGAGCGCCGAGTGGTGTCTCAAGTCCGTGGACCAATGCTGGTCAC
>DATDFH010000548.1:0-2674 GCA_036522715.1 Verrucomicrobiia bacterium | reverse complement strand
AGCGGCAGGTGATACTTCTCGATGATCGGATACATCCGCGTGTTGTCGAAACCGTGCGTGTCCCACCCGCCCGAACTGTCGCTGCGTCCGCCGATGCTTTCCGCAAAATAAGCGGTGACGAATTTCGTGCCCGACTCAATCAGCCGCCGCGCAAGCAGGCAGCTCTGGCCGTAAGTGCTGCGCCCGTAACGCTCCCGCACTTTCTCCGGCTCGGCGCTGAGGTTGAACGCCTCGCGCAACTTCGTCGAATGCAGCATCGACATCGCCTTGTCGTAATAGTCGTCGATGCCGCGCGCGAGCGATGCGTGTTCGAGCAGGCGGGTCTGCGCGTCGATGACCTTCTGCAACTCGCGTCGCTGCTGAAGCCGTTCGTAACTGATCCCAGCGGGCAGGCTCAGTTCGGGCAGCTTGAAGTTCGGGCTGTTCGGGTCCTCCGTGAACAGGAACGGATCGTGCAGTTTTCCGAGAAAGCTCGCGTGCTGCGCGGGCACCACCGAGCCGTCGGCGATGCGATACGGATACGAGACGAACGTCGGCATCTCGCCCTTCGCGGGCGCGAGCTTGTCCACGATGGAGCCGTAGGCCGGTCGCAGGTCGAGTGAATCGCGCAGGCGCTGGTCGTCCGTCGGCGGCGCGTGGCCGCTGAGGGCATAGTAGCCGGCCGAGTTGTGATTCTTCATCGTGTGCGTCATCGAGCGGATGAGCGTCACCTTGTTCATCACCTTCGCCACATCGGGCAGCTTCTCGCTGATCTGGATGCCGTCGGCGTTCGACGACATCGGCGCGTGCGGACTGCGGATCGAATCGGGCGCGTCGGGCTTCATGTCGAACATGTCGATGTGACTCGGCCCGCCCCATTGGAAGAGAAAGATCACCGACTTCGCGCGCGCCTTGGGTCCCTTCTTCTGCGCTTGCGCGGCTTGCAGGAGTTTGGGCATCGTTAGGCCGAGCAAACCGGCGCCACCGACTTTGAGCGCGTGACGGCGGCTCATCGGCGTCGCACGGAAACCTTCACGGGCGAAATTCAACTCGTTCATAATGTCTCCGGTTGCTTCATCGTCGCAGCACGAATTCCTTCGCGTTGAGCAGTGCCCACAACACATCTTCGAGCGCGGCGCGTTGGTCTTTCGCACCATTCACATGCGCAGTTGTTCGCGTCAACTCCGCTGCCGACGGCGCCCGCGTGAGCGCGGCCCAATACAAGTCCTCGATGATCGCGCGCGTCGGCTTGCCGGCGTCGAGCAGCTTGCCAACGCGGTTCTCGCGTCGCACTACGATGTCCTGCAACACCGGACCGCTCATCATCTGGAAGACCTGGCCGATGGCGGGATCGCAGACGCGCTCGCACTCGGAGGACACGAGCCGCGGCGGCTTGCCGAAGGTGGCGAGGAATTGATCGAGCGGCGCGCGTGAGCGGGCCTTGCGGCCATCGTGGAGCGGGCTGGGCAACTGCGCGGCGCGCGTGCCGGCCGGGTATCCGTCGAAATCCAGCGTCACGCCCGCGGCCTCGCTGGTGCAATCGAGCAACTGCTCGGCGGTCAGCCGGCGGATGATGGCGTGCGAATAGTTGATCGCGTCGTCCGCATTGTCGCCGTTCGGCTCGGAGCCGAGTTGATACGCGCGCGAGTTCATGATCACGCGGATGACATGGCGGAGGTCGAACTTCGATTTCACCAACTCGTCGGCGAGCGCGTCGAGCAGCGCCGGGTGCGATGCGGGATTCGTGGCGCGGAAATCATCGAGCGGATCGACGAGGCCGCGGCCCATGAGATGATACCAGATGCGGTTGGCCTGCATCCGGGCGAAGAGATGGTTGTCGGCGCGCGTGACCCATTTCGCCAGCGCCTGAAGTGCGTCCTCGCCATCGGCGGCTTCAAACGGCCTTTTCTCGCCGAGGAAGCGCGGCGAGGAGGCCTTGCCGGTGCGCGCGTTGGTGACGCTGCCGGTGGCCTTGATCTGCACCAACTGCTCGCCCTTGAACTCGTGCTTGTCGCTTTTGTCGGTGCGTTTGTTCTCGATGATCTTGTAGTCGATGCGCGCAAAGACGCCGGCCCAGTCGTAGTAATCATCCATCGTCCATCGGTCGAACGGATGGTTGTGGCACTGCGCGCATTGGAGCCGCACGCCGAGGAAGACTTGCGCCGCCGCCTCGGCGCGGCTGATCGGATCGCGGAGCGCACGGTAAAAATTCGCCGGCGCATTGGAGTAAGTGCTGCCGCGCGCGGCGATCAATTCGGCGGCGAAACGGTCGAGCGGTTTGTTATCGGCAATGCTCTGGCGGATCCACGCGTGAAAAGTCTTCACGCCTTTCTCGTCGAGCGTGCGCTCCTCGTTGCGCAAAAGGTCGGACCATTTGAGCGCCCAGAAATCGGCGAACTCGGGGCGCGTGAGGAGACGGTCAACGAGCTTCGTGCGCTTGTCCTTCGCGCTGTCGGCGAGAAACGCGGTCGCCTCTTCGCGCGTCGGGAGGATGCCGAGCAGGTCGAGATACGCTCGGCGCAGAAAAACTTCGTCGCTCGCGAGCGGCGAGGGATTGAGCCGCAGCTTCTGGAGCTTCGCGAAGACCTGCTCGTCGATGAAGTTGTTCGCTGGCGGATTGCTCCACTTGAAGTTCTTGCGCTCGGGCACGAACGCCAACCGCACGGGCAACTGGCGATCGAGATAGCGCACGAGC
>DATDFH010000547.1:0-2688 GCA_036522715.1 Verrucomicrobiia bacterium | reverse complement strand
TGGGTTTTCTTCCCGACGTGCGGCGCATCGTCGAGAAATGTCCGCGTCACCGGCACTCCGCTCTTTTCTCCGCCACCATCCCGCCGCAGATCGAAACGCTCATCCAATGGGCGATGCACAACCCGGAGACCATCGAGATCGGCGCGCGCCGCACGCCCGCCGAAACCGTCAAGCACGTCATCTATCCCGTGTCCGATTCGCAAAAGTCCGACCTGCTCCTCGAACTGCTCAAGCGCGTGAATTTCAACTCCGTGCTCATCTTCTGCCGCACCAAGCACGGCGCCGACCGCGTCGCGCACCTGCTCAAGCGCCACAACCACGCCGTCGCCGTGCTCCACTCCAACCGCACGCAAAGCGAACGCGAGCAGGCGTTGCGCGGCTTCCGCGACGGCCGCTTCGAAGTGCTCGTGGCCACGGACATCGCCGCGCGCGGGCTGGACATCGCGGACGTGAGCCACGTGATCAACTACGACGTGCCGCAGCATCCGGAGGATTACATCCATCGCATTGGCCGCACGGGCCGCGCGGAGGCCAGCGGCGACGCCTTCACCATCATGGTCGCCGAGGACGCGCCGCACGTGTTCGCGATCGAACGGTTCATCAGCCAGAAAATCCCGCGGGTGAAGCTGGAGAATTTCGATTACCGCTACACGGCGCTGTTCGAGGAAAGCAAACCCGGCCAGCCGCAAGGTTTTCCCGGCAAAGCCCGCGCTGTGCGCGTGCGCGGCGGCTATCACTTCGCGCCGGGGAGAAGGCGGCGGTAAATACCGACGCCCCGCGCGATACTCGCGTCGGTTAGCGGTATGACTGAGCATGTGAAGAAATCCTCGGTGGTCAGTTTGATGATTCCTGCGGCAATCATTCTATGCCTGATCATCGTGCTGTTTGAGGTGAAGAAACCGCGACCCAGGCATGGATCTGCACCGAATGCCTGTATGTACAACCTCCGAATGCTCAACGCAGCCATCGTGCAGTGGGCCAAGGATAACAACAAACAACCTAACGACGCAGTTACTTCCTCCGACATCAGCTCGTACTTGAAGGTGAAATACATTTGTCCCTCTGGGACGAATTACACAGTCGGCCCAGTTATATCGAATGGTGTTACATGCCCTTGGCCCCCTCACGAGGGGTGGCGCTGAGCATTCAACTGCGCAACAATCCGACCGCTGCTGCACTTCACTCAATACAACGCGTGCCGCACGAGCGCGTGGTAAACGTCCGTGGCTTCGAGTTGTTGCCCGCCCAGCAAATCCGCGCGCTCGGAAACCAGCACGGGAAAATCCGCCGTGCACCGCGCGGGTGCCGGTCTCCGACCACTTGCTTTAGCTTTTCTGCCCATCGCTTCGATGTGGGGGAGATTTTCCACAACCAGTCGGTCCGCGCGGTGTTCATCATCACTGCGTGAATGAATCAAGCCAAGATTCAGGAATAGATTTTTGGACGACCCTCAACGTTGTCGCGATCTGCGCCATCGGCGGACTGGTTCTGTACGCTGCTGAGTTTCGCAGGAGCATCTGCTCCTGCGTGAACGCTTGCATCAACAACCTTCGTCAGATTGACGGCGCGATTCAGCAATGGGGGCTTGAACAGAAAAAAGACCTCGACGCCAAAGTGACGCTCAATGACATCACGCCTTACTTGAAAAACACGGTGTCTTGTCCGCAGGGCGGCACGTACACGATTGGCCCGGTGGTTTCGAACGTGCCGACTTGTTCGCACTCCGGCCACAAACTGCCTCCGTGACATATCGGAGCGCCGGCCTCCGCCGCCGTCGCGCTCCGGCTGAATGACGGAATCCCTTCAGAATGAATTTGCTTCGCGCTCTGCGATTTTGTTAGCCGAAAATTATTTGGTTGCGACGTCGCTGCGTCCGTTGAACTCCGCCAGCATCACCGCGATCCGGTCAATCTCCGCGCGGCCGCTGTGCTCCGCGTCCGGCGCGACGTAGCGGTTGAGCATGACACTGAAAAGCAAACGCTCGCCCGCCGCGGTCGTAACGTGGCCGGAGAGCGAGTTGGCCCAGCGCAACGTGCCGGTCTTGGCGCGGACGTTGCCGGCGGCGGGCGTGTTCTTCATGCGATTGCGCAACGTGCCGTCCACGCCGGCGACGGGCAGCGAGTTCAAGTAGGCGGCGGCCTCGGCGTGGCGGCTCATGAATTGCAGCAGCGCGATGGTGGCGTTGGGCGTGGTGAGGTTGTTGCGCGAGAGGCCCGAGCCTTCCTCGAATTGAACATCGCCGCGAGGCACGCCGGCTTTGGCGAGGAACGCGCGCAGTTCGCGCAGGCCGGCGTCCTCGGAGTTTTCGGCCGGGCGCGACCGCGGTGCGGTGGGTTTCGCTTCGCGCTCCAATTCCAGTGAGCCGATGTGTGCGAGCACGAGGTCGGTGTAAAGGTTCTGCGAAGGCTTCATGACTTCGCGGACGATGTCGCGCATCGGCGGCGATTCAACCGAACCCAATTCGATCATCGCACCGGGGACAAGGTGTTTCTCTTGCGGGTCGAGCCAATTCACCGTGCGCAATTTGCCGCCGACGCGGATGCCGTGGCGCGCAAGAGCTTCCTTGAACAGCGCGACGAACAGCCCGGCGGGATTGTGGACGGTGACGTCGTCGGTGTAGTTGGTGGCGTCGGCAGGCATCGTGCCGGTGGCGTAAACGACGTTTTGCTCGATGGGGCGATAGAAGGC
>DATDFH010000546.1:0-3361 GCA_036522715.1 Verrucomicrobiia bacterium | reverse complement strand
GAGCCGGTGTCGCCGACCGTCAGCGTGCCGCTGTTGGTCCAGAGGGTGCCCGTGCCGGTGATCTCCGCCACGTTGTTGCTGCCGATGTAGCCGATGTAACCGGTGGAATCTTCCACCCGGCCGCCCCCGGACACCGTCACTCGATTGAAGCTTCCGGAGTTGCCTGAACGAAACGAGCCGCCGACGCTCACGATCGAACCGCTGCCGGTGATGACCGCCACGTTGTTGCTGCTGTTTGCGGCTCTGCCAACCTCGATTGCGGCGGAGGTCCGGACGCGCCCGCCATTGGTGACCGTCAAGCGGTTCGCGCTGCCGGCGGACCCGACGTAGATCGTTCCCAGGTTCGTCCACACGGAGCCGGCGCCGTCCACGATGACTTCGTTGTTCCCGCTCGAAGAGCCGTTGCCGATGTCGCCAAATCCAGCCGCGAACAACTTCCCGCCATTGATCACCGTCACGCGGTTGCCGCTGCCGTTGTTGCCGACGTTGAGGTCCGAGGTATTGCTCCACACCGAGCCGGCACCGGTGATGACGGCGATGTTGTTGCTGCTGGCGTTGCCGAGATAACCGATCGTGTCGGTCACCGTTCCGCCCGCCGAGATGAGCATCTGATTTCCCCAGCCGTTGGAGCCGACGTAAAGATTGCCGGTCGTGGCGAGCACGGCGCCAGCCCCGCCCACGCTCACCGAATTGCTGAAGCTGCCCGCGTTTGCGCCGATGATGGTGTTGCCGCTGACATCGACTTCGCCGCCGTTGGTGAGGATGAGCGCGGTCTGACTGCCGTTGGTGCCCACGGTCAGGTCGCCGGTCACGGTGTTCGCCGTGGCCGAGATGATGTTCGTCGCGCCGTCGTTGACGAGTTGCGCCAAGCCGGGCGCGGCGGGAAACGACAGCGCACCTGCCAGAGCGAGTTGGCGAAGGATGCGCATGATGGTTCCTCGGCGGTGGTTTACGGCATGGGGTTCTTCAGTGCCGTTCTTCTAGCGCACGCAGGCCGCGGGAAGCAAGGCGCAAGTGGCGGGTTTGGTTCGGAGTCCCGCCTTCAGGCGGCCTCTGGAAATCAAAGTGCCCCGACCGCCTGAAGGCGGGACTCCGAACGGCGCGGGTGGGGCAATGCGCCCACCAGCGACGGTAAGACGGTGCTGACGGCGGTTCCCGCTGGCAAAGGTATCCATCCCTTTGGCGGCGGGAGCCATCCCGTTGCCAGTGGGATCAATCCCTTTTGAAAAGGGATGCATCCCTTCGTCGTGGCGATTGATTCCTTTGCCGGTGGGATTCATCGCCACGCCGATGGGATCAATCCCTTTGCAAAAGGTATCCATCCCTTTGCGAGTGGGATTCATCCCGCTGACGATGGGATCAATCCCTCTGCCGAGGGGATGAATACCTTTGCCGCCGGGATGCATCCCGCAACGAATGGGAAGTGTCCAAATTGAGCCAGCGCGCAGGTTGGAACTCCGGGCGGCTGACCTCCCGGTCGCACGGGCGTCACGCGCCGCGGCGGGCGGTTACTTCATCGGCACCAACTGCACGCCGTCGGCGATGACGTGGCCGTCGGTGCCTTCGTTGGAGAGGGTGATGGTGACGGACTTGCCGGCGGGAAGCTCGAACTTGCCGAGGGAACGCTCGTTGTTCTTGCCGGCGGTCTTCTGGTTGACCTTCACGGTCTTGGTTTCGCCGCCCTCGACGGTGACGGTCACGGGCACGTTGCTGGCGCGGTTGCCGAGCGGCGGGTAGAGGAGAAAGATTTCGTAGGTGCCGGCCTTGGGAATCTCGGGGCGCCAGGTGACGCTCATCGCGCCCTTGTTCGCGTTGGCGTCGTGCAGGTAGCCGGAGCCGACGTAGCGCGCCATGTGCGACTCGCTCCAGTCGCCCTTCTTCTCGGCCTGTTCGTCGTCGAGCACGATGCCGGGGAGACTCTTGGGGTCGATGCTCGTCGTGCGCGCGCGGGCGGGGCCGGTCCATTCGAGGACCTGGCCGTCGGCGAGGAGGCGCGCGCGGAGTTTCGGGTAATCGACCTTTTGCACGGGCACGCGGGCGTCGAGGGCGAGCGCGGCGGCGGTGGCGGCGCTTTGGCCCATCGCCATGAAGACGGGTTCCATGCGGATGGAGCCGTAGCCGATGTGCGTGGCGGCGAGGCACACGGGCACGAGGAGGTTGTCGCACTCGGCCTGCTTGGGGACGATCGAGCGATAGGAAACCGGATACGGGCCGCTGACGCCGACTTGCACGTCGCCTTCGTTGCGCACGAAGCCGTCCTGCACGAGGCGCTGGCAATTGTGCGAGTCCATGCCGTAAGCGCCGAGGCCGACGGGGTCGTCGGCCTTGCGCTGCCACCGGCAATCGGCCTCGGTCATCACGTAATCGGAAATCATCCGGCGCGCCTCGCGGACGTACATCTGCGGGGGGAAGTACGCGTTGTCGAGGAACTCGTCGGCGGCGAGGCCCCAGTCGTTGATCTCGTCGTGGAGGTATTGCGGCACGCGCGGGCTGGTGGCGAGGAAGTAGAGGAAGCCCTTGATGTAATTGACGTGCTCCTGCTCGATGCGCGCGCGCGTGACGTAGTCGCCGTCGGGATAGTCGTAGTTCATGCCGATGAAGTCGGTGCTGAAGGGGCCGTTGTTGTTCGTGTCGGTCTTGTCGTTGGGCATCATCACGGGGTTCATCAACGCGCCGACGCGCAGGGGCTTGCCGGCCTTCTCGTGCGCTTCGAGGAGGCGGGCGAGCAGCTCGAACTTCTTCTCGTTGTAGCCGGGCGGCTTGATGGCTTCCCACGGAATCTGGTTGGCCTTGGTGCGCGTCATGCAGAGGCGGTAGTTGTAAGTCTGCACGCACTTGTCGCCCTCGCCGGGCTTGCCGCCGTCGCCGGGCTGGATGAAGGGCAACAGGCCGCTGGCGGAATTGCCCGGCTTCACGTAGGGATCGACATCGACGAGGAACTGGTGCTTGGGGGTCTTCTCGCGCACGCCGTTGAGGGTCTCGCCGTAGGTGGCGTTCGCCTCGCGGCCAACGTGGTAACTCACCCCGGCCTTCGCCATGAGATCGCCCTCGTAGCTGGCGTCGATGAATACCTTCGCGCGGAAGACGCGGCCGCTGTCGGTGGTGAACTCGGTGAGGCGCGCGCCGTCCTTCTTCACGCTCGCGAGGCGCTGGCCGAAATAAACCGGCACGCCCGCGTCGGCGAGCCACTTGCGGTAGATCGCCATCGCGACGTGCGGCTCGAAGGTCCACTTGGTGGGCCGGCCGGTCTTGGCGACGAGCGGGTCCGCGCCTCTCTCCTGGCCGGAGCCGAGCGCGGCGGATTTCTTCGGCTCCTCGAACGTCCACGCCTCGGGCTTCTCGTAGTGCGCGGCGATCTGCT
>DATDFH010000545.1:0-4316 GCA_036522715.1 Verrucomicrobiia bacterium | reverse complement strand
AGAGCCACTCGCTGAAGCGCATGAACGCGGTGAAGGGTGAACTGGTGGCCGCCGCCGTGAGGAGGCGGACAGCAGTTCCCGCCTCGTTACCTCGGCGGCTACTCCACAAGAGCGGCGTGGTCGCTACGAAATTCCCGCTGTTGCCCACGAGATCCCAATAACGCGCGAAGCGGCGGAGCTTCTGCATCGTGGCGAAATCGATCAACTTGTTGCGGAGGATTTCGTAGGGCGGCTGCGGGTTGTAAATCATCTCCCACGTGGTGTCGTGGCGGACGATGGGCGTGCCGCGCAGGCGTTTGAGAATTCCGATTTGAATTTCTTGCGGCCTGAGCGCGACCAGCCGGTCAAAGCCCGCCGCGAAACTTTCCACTGTCTCGCCCGGCAGACCCGCGATGAGGTCGGCATGGATGTGGACGCCGGTGTGCGCGCGGAGGTAGTGGAAGTTGTCCTCCAGCTTGCGCACGTCCTGACGGCGGCTGATGAGCTTGCAAACTTCATCGTTGAAACTCTGGACGCCGACCTCGAATTGCAGCGCGCCCGGTGGAAATTTCGCGATCAGTTCGCGCAACGGTTCGGGCAACCGGTCAGGAATCATCTCGAAATGCAGGAACAAGCCCGGCTGCCAGCGGTCGAGGAAGAACTGGAGGATCGCGCGGCCGGCGTTGAGGTTCAGGTTGAACGTGCGATCCACGAACTTGAACGTGCGCAGCCCGCGGTCGAGCAGCCGCTGCATCGCCGCGAGGAACGGCTCCAGCGGAAACTGGCGCACCGGGATGTCGAGCGACGACAGGCAGAACTCGCACGTGAACGGACATCCGCGCGACGCCTCGACATACACGACGCGATGCGCTAGATCGCGCTCGTCGTAGAGTTCGTAGGGCAGGGCGAGCTTCGCGAGGTCCGGCAGTTCGGCCGCGATCACCTTTTCAGCCGGTCGTTCTCCGCGGAGGATTTGATCGCAGACCTCCGCGAACTTCAAATCGCCTTCGCCTGTGATGACATGATCCGCGAGCCGCACGATTTCCTGTTGCCCGGTTTCGTAACTCACTTCCGGCCCGCCAAGGATGATCGTGATGTCCGGCCGGAGCCGCTTGAGCGTGGCGACGACCTCCAGCGTTTCGACCGCATTCCAGATGTAAACCCCCAGCCCGATGATCTTCGGCTCGCGCGCCAGCAGCGTCTCGACGATGTCGAGCGGGCGCTGGTTGATGTCGAACTCGACCAGGCAGGCGCGCTCGCGCAACGCCCCGAGGTTGGCGAGCAGGTAGCGCAGGCTAAACGCGGCGTGGATGAACTTCGCGTTGAGCGTGCTGAGGACGATGTCCGGCATCGGTTCGGATTTTCAACGCAAAGACGCCGAGGCGCAAAGGGGAAATGGGTCAGGGGAAAGCAGGATTGCGAAGGCCGGCGGTTCCTGCTCCGATCCGTGGCCGATAACAGTCTTTATGAGAAACGCCCCGACCAGCCGACCTGTTTCCGTGCTCGCTGCCTTATTCGCGGGCGTCGTTACGATCATCGCGGCAGACTCGCCAATCTCGAAACTGCCTTCATCCGACTGGCTCAACAAACCCATCTCGCTCGCCGACGCACTGGATCTCGCGCTCCAGCGCAACAGTGCCATCCTCAAGTCGCGCGCCGACCTCGAAGTCGCCCACGGCATCGCGGTGCAGACTCGCGCCATCGTGAACCCGAAGCTGCGCACGACCGGCAGCTACCAGTGGACCGAGCCGAGCGCCATCGACACGATCTCGGCGCCCGGCATCAGCATCCCGCAGAACGAACACAACTGGTCCGTCAACATCCGTCTCGTGCAGTCGATCTACGAGGGCGGCCGCATCGAGTCCGCGTTGCGCGCGTCGAAGCTCACCCGCGAGCAGGCGCTCGATCAGCATCGCGCCATAATTAACGACACCCTCACCGACGTGCGCGTGGCCTACGCCGACATCCTTCTCGCCGCGCAACAGATCATCGTGCAGGAAGCATCCGTGAAATTGTTGCAAAGGGAACTTGAAGACAACCAGCGCCGTTACGACGCCGGCACCGTGCCGCGCTTCAACGTGCTCCGCGCCGAGGTCGAGGTCGCGAATGCCCGCCCGCGCCTGATCCGCGCGCGTAATGCCCACCGCATTGCGAAGAACAACCTCGCCAATCTGTTGGGCTACGATCTGCCCAAGGAAGTCCTGGAAGACGTTCCGCTCCAACTCGCCGGCAAGCTCGAAGAGGAGCCGGCTTCGATAGAGCTGCCTGTCGCCGTCGGGCGCGCGCTCGAACACCGGCCGGAACTGGCGGTGTTGCGCAAATCTGAATCGTTGCGGCGCGAAGACATCGTCAATGCCAAAGGCGGAAAGCTGCCGAGCTTCCAGACCTTCGTCGGCTACGGCTGGCGAAATTCGGTTTTCTCCACCGACCTCACGCGCGACGTCGCGGGCTGGAACGCGGGCGCGCAATTGACGTGGGATTGGTTCGACGGCGGCCTCACGCGCGGCAAGCTCCGCGAAGCCGAGGCTCGGCACGACCGCGCGCATGAGGACATCGCTGACGCCGAGCGGCGCGTCGAACTGGAGGTGCGCACCACCTACTCGAACTTCATCGAGGCGAAGGAAGTTCTGGAGTCGCAGAAGAAGGTGCAGGAGCAAGCCGAGGAAGCTTTGAGGCTTGCGGTCGCACGGAGCGACGCTGGCACCGGCACGCAGCTCGACGTGCTCAACGCACAGACCGCGCTGACCGAGGCGCGCACGACGCAGATTCAGGCGTTGCGCGATTACGCCGTGGCGTGGGCGCGGTTGGAGCGGGCGATTGGGAACAACCTCGGGAGCCAGACGAAGTAAACTCCATCGCCAAATCGGCGAGGTTCAAATCCCGATTCTTTCGCGTCACCAGCGAATGCCGCCGTCTGGCACCTGCGCCTCGGCTGTGCTTAATTGCGCCATGGAAAAATCGCTGCTCGGAGAGTTGCGCGAATCCGACCGGAGTTTTCACCTTCATCCCTTCACCAACCACGCCGAGTTGCACGCCGAGGGCACGCACGTCATCACCTCCGGCCGCGGCGTGTTTCTCCGCGACGAACAGGGGCGTGAGTTGCTCGATGCACTCGCCGGGCTGTGGTGCGTCAACGTCGGCTACAACTGCCGCGAGATCATCGAGGCGGTGCGCGCGCAAATGGAACGGCTGCCGTATTACCCGTCGTTCTTCAACACGAGCACCGAGCCGTCGATCCGCCTCGCCGCGCGGCTGGCGAAGCTCGCGCCGCCGCGCGTGCGGCACACGATGTTTTGCAACTCTGGCTCCGAGGCGAATGAAACGGCGCTCAAGTTAATCCGCTTCTACAACCGCGCGCTCGGCCGGCCGCAGAAGACCAAGATCATCACGCGCGTCTATGCCTACCACGGCGTCACTCTCGCGACGGCGAGCATGACTGGTCTGCCAACGGGGCACGGGCCGTTCAACCTGCCGTTGCCCGGCTTCCTGCACGCGCCCGCGCCGCACGCTTACGCGGCGAACACCGACCTCGATCCGGTCAGCTATGGCGAGTGGTGCGTCGAGGAAACCGAACGCATGATCGAACGCGAAGGCACGGACACGGTGGCGGCGATGTTCATCGAACCCATTCAAGGCGCGGGTGGCGTGATCATTCCGCCGCCCGGCTACTTGAAGGCCCTGCGCGAACTTTGCCGCGAGCGCGACATCCTGTTCGTCGCCGACGAAGTGATCACGGGCTTCGGCCGGCTCGGCGACTGGCTGGCGAGCGACTTGTGGCAGCTCGATCCCGACGTGATCGTGCTCGCGAAGGGAATCACCAGCGGTTACTTCCCGCTCGGCGCGACGATGGTGAGCGACGAGATCGCCGACGTGCTGCTCAAGGGCGGTTACCTCGGGCACGGATTCACTTACAGCGGGCATCCGGTCGCGACGGCGGCAGCGATGGCGAATCTCGACGTGATCGAACAGCGCGGCCTGATCGCTCGCGTGCGTGATGACGTGGGGCCTTACTTCATGGAGAAGTTGCTCGCGTTTCGCGGCCACCCCGCCGTGGGTGAGGCGCGCGGCTTCGGGTTGATTGGTGCGCTGGAGTTGCTGCCACGCGGCGGCAAGGCGGCGCTCAAGCCGGATCTGTTGCTCGGCGCGAAGGCGGCAAAGATTGCGCGCGAGGAGGGAATCATCGTGCGCGGCATCCGCGACATCATCGCCATGTCGCCGCCGTTCATCATCACGCGCGAGGAACTCGACCAGATGTTCGCCGCGGTGGCGCGGACGCTGGATCGGCTGTGGGATTAACCGACGACGACCGGCGGCTTCTCCGCGGATTTCTTTCGCAA